>JAEEQV010000040.1:0-11492 GCA_016285445.1 Bacteroidales bacterium | reverse complement strand
CTTTTGTCGTTGAAGATTTGAATAGCGATATGCCTTTCCCTATGGGTGATGAAACAATCTTTAAGGTTGTGGCAATAGAAAATAGATAGTGACTCGTAGTGTCTTTCAAAGAAAATAAAAAAGGGTTGTCAATATTGACAACCCTTTTTTATATCATACAATTATTATTAGTAGTTTATGTATTGCAAGAAAGAAATCATCAAACCAACAGTCTTGAAATCGCTGATTGTACCGAATTTGTCGGCGTCAACGTTTGTCTTATTGTCAACAGTTGCAATAGACGAGAAAGATGCTTTGAAATTGATTTCACGGCAGTAGTAGTGTTTCCCGAAGAATTTAACACCTGCATATACAACTGGTTGTAACCAACTTGCTTTTAAGTCACGGTTGTATGCGGAAATACCACCATTGTTGTTCGGGTCTTCCGCAATCGAAACTGCATTTCCAAGAGGATACATCACATATTCAGCACCACCACCAAAAGCGAAACCAGTTTTTGAACGCGTTGAAGCGGTAGAAGCTGCTCCCGAGTTGAACTCAAGAGTGAAAGGCAATCGTAACATTGTGGTATTTCCACCGCCTGCGCTATTATATGCGCGACCAAAGCTTGCCGAAGGTCTAAAATTTAATGACAAAGCTGAGTTTGTTGTCATTTCCAAGAAATTAATTCTACCAGCTAAAATTAATGTTGCATAATTAACATTAAGACTTGAGTATTCTGTTTGCAAACTTGTGATAGTGCGCATATTTTCATTATCCTTTGCAATGATACCTGTCATATTCAAGACATCGTCACCAATAGTTCCACCAACTTGGAAAAATAATCTTTCTCCAAAGCCACCTCTGCCGGCAAATGCCGTTGTCGAAATCAAAACTAAACAGACTACTAATTGTACTAAACGTTTCATAATCAATTAATTATATTTAAATTTCTAATAATTTATAATCTTCAAAAACGATAAACCAACGTGCATTGGTCTATACTGTTTGGAAGTTTGTTCGTCAAAGGTATAAAAATCTTCTGATTTTTCACCAAATCCTACGCGTAAAATCACTTCATTTACCTTATTTTTTTTCGACCAGTAACGATAAGCCACTTTACAAGATGGTAAAATCCACGTTTTCATAAAGTCGGAATTATTATATCCTGTGTCTGAAAAATCGTATGAACAAAGGGGTGAAGCGAAATATTCAAAACCTGCGCCAAGACACAAACCCCAATCTTTCGAGGAAATATAACGTGCTGCTGCTCCGATATTTAATTCTGCATACACGGGAATGACCGCGTTCAATCCGTAACGTGAACCCAGATTATGGACGGGATATATAGCTCCTGCGCTTAGTGTTGGTGATGCAGAGACACTGATTGACGAATTAACGGTAAGTGGTACCAACATCATTCGGGCTGAAAGTATTCCACTAAAAAAATTCCATTGAAAATACTGAAAAGATTCTTCTGCCGTAAGAACTTTTTGGTTTGTATTGTCCGGTTTTAAATTTGTGGTTGACATATATGCGTCAGTCAAAAAACTGAAACCGCCCGAAAAGAAAAATACACGAGCTAATTGTGCGGAGGCACAATAACTCATTAATACGATTGAACAAAGAAGAATAATTTTTTTCATAGAATATTTTTAGCAATATACAACGATTTAGAAAAAGTTGTGTTTAAAATACAAAAATATTATTTGTTTTTCACCATTACCGTGTCAATCATTCCGTATTCTTTCGCTTCTTCAGAAGTCATCCAGTAATCACGGTCGGAGTCGGCTGCGATTTTCTCGAACGGATGGCCTGTGTGAAGAGCAAGAATGTCGTATAATTCCTTTTTCAACTTTTGAATTTCCTTCACGGTAATTTCCATATCCGATGCCTGACCTTGCGCACCTCCGAGTGGCTGGTGAATCATCACTCTGGAATGAGTCAACGCCATACGTTTGCCTTTGGCTCCGCCAGCCAACAATACTGCTGCCATTGACGCTGCCATACCAGTACAGATTGTCGCTACGTCGGCATTAATATATTGCATGGTGTCGTAAATTCCCAAACCGGCATATACGGAACCACCAGGAGAATTCAAGTAAATTTGAATGTCCTTTGACGAATCAGCGGATTCAAGATATAATAATTGTCCTTGAACAATATTTGCAACGTAATCGTCAATTGGAGAGCCAAGAAATATGATTCTGTCCATCATCAATCGAGAAAAAATATCCATTGAAGCCACATTCAACTGACGTTCTTCGATAATTGTCGGGGAAATGTAGCTTCCTTCCATTGCTGATACATATTGGTCTAAGACCAAACTGTTGATGCCCAAGTGTTTGGTCGCAAATTTTCTGAAATCGTTTTCCATAAAGATTTATCTAATTATTAATTTATTTAATGAAACAAATATACGTTTTTTCTTTTGAATTTTCAAGTCCCAATGAGAGAAAACAAAAAAGGACAAACTTTCGCTTGTCCTTTTTTACATTATTATAATGTATAATTATTTTGCCAATTCGTTGAATTTCTCAAGAGAAACCTCTTGTTCCGCAACTTTGACTGTTTCTTTGAAGTACGCAATCAATTTTTTGTTTTCTTCCATCTCGTAAATTTGATTTACTTGGTCGCGATTCTTCAAGATTTCCTTGCTCCAGTTTTCAACCATCTTGTCATCGGCATTCGTCAAACCATATTGAGCAAGTTGCATGCGAGTGAAATCTTTTGCTGCTTCCTCAATTTCGTTAGGATTTACTTGGATGTTGTTGTCTTTCACGATTTTACCGCTAATCAACTGCCAACGCAAGTCTTCCATAAAGAGAGGAAATTCTTTCTCGATTTGCTCTGGAGTGATTTTCTCGTTTTCCTTGTTTGCTTCGAGCAACCAACGTTTTAAGAAATCTTCAGGAAGTTCGATTTTATTTGTGTCCAACAATTTTTTCTTGAAATCAGCCAAGAACTTGAAGTCGCTGTTCATAGCGAAATTCTTTTCCATATCTGATTTGATACGTGCCTTGAATTCTTCTTCACTCTTGATATTGCCTTTGCCAAAAACTTTGTCGAACAATTCTTGGTTTACTTCTGCATTTGTGTAACGTTTGATTGACTTAACGGTAAGTTCATAGTCAGCTTCCATTGCTGCTGTGTTCTCAACCTTAGCACCTGTGAATAATTTTGTCTCTTCTTCGTCGTCAAATGCTTTTTTCGGGTTGAATGTCACAACATCGCCTTTCTTCGCTTTCTTGAATTTAGCAAGTTCCTTGTTGTCTTTTACACGAGTCAACAACAAAGATCCGGTTTCAACGCATGTTTCTGCACCAACGCATTTCAAAGGACCAGCAACAAATTCAGTACCTTTAATGTCGTCAACGTCTTCTTGCTTTCCAAAACGGCCACAATATGATTCAACAGTATCGTTAATCATCTTGTCGTCAACAGTGATTTTGTAATAATCAGCTTTGTTTTTCTTTGAAAGTTCAATATTGATTTCAGGAGCGAAAGCAACGTCGAAAAGGAATTCGAAATCAGTGTCTTTGTCCCAGTTTATTTCTTTTTGGCCCTCGTTGGCAAGCGGTTCGCCCAAAACGTGAAGTTTGTTATCCTTGAAATAGTTTTGTAACGCTTCCGATACAAGTTTATTCACTTCCTCTACTGTAGCGTATTTTCCGTACATTTGTTTTATCATTCCCATAGGAACGGTGCCAGGACGGAAACCTTTTACGTTAGCTTTTTTACGATAATCTTTTAAAACTGTATCAACCTTTTCTGCGTAGTCAGCTTGTGCTATTTGCACTGCTAAGACTGATACCAAACCTTCACCTTGTCTTGTTACGTTCATTGTATAATTATTAAATTTTAATAAAAAAACCGCTGACGTGAGCGGTTATTTTTGTGCGGATAGGGGGACTCGAACCCACAAGCCTCGCGGCACCAGATCCTAAGTCTGGCGTGTCTACCAATTTCACCATATCCGCTTAGGGTGCACAAAAGTAGATAAATTTTTTGAAAAGCAATTCAAAAGCGAAAAAAAAATATAAATGCTGAAATTTTTGCAAAAAATGTGTAACTTTATGACGAATTTTTCTATCTATGTTTTATAGGGTAAAACAAAAGAAAATTGTCTAATAAGAAGAAACGACGATATATGAAAAAGATACTTATTTCACTCCTTGTTGTTGCTGCTTCGTTAGAAGTTGTCGCACAAAAATTTACCACCGAGGACTATAAAAAAGCGACGTGGATGACACTTCGTTTTTATGGCGCTCAGCGTTCCAGCCAGAAGTCATTGGAAGGTCCCAACTGGTTGATTATCGATCACGAGGTTTCTCAAAGTGACCAGTCTGGTTTGTCGGGCAAAGGTTTTAGTGCAAGTGCATACAGAAAAGGATATGATTTTACGAACGATGCCGACGGTTCCGTTGATTTGAGCGGTGGTTGGTTCGATTGTGGTGACCACGTAAAATTCGGGCAGACACAGTATTATTCGGCATATATCGTTTTGAAGGGGTATTCTGAGTGGCCTGCCGGATACGATGATTATTATTCATACGATTATTCTGGTTATCGCGCGGCACAGGATTTCACATGGGAAGGGGGAAAAGGTACGCCTAACGGCATTCCCGACGTATTGGATGAGATTAAGTTTGCTTGTGAGTTCTTTATAAAGTGTGCTCCTAATGCCAGCACATTCTATTCTCAAGTAGGAGATGGTGGTGCCGACCATACAAACTGGGTTACCTCTGTTGCTATGGCTGCCCTTCCTAAAAATCAAGGTGGACAAAATAACGGCTCCAGATCGGTGGTAAAGAATCCTAATGATTGTGCAATGCCTTCTTTTTGTGCAGCTACGTTGGCTTTGTTCTCTAAAGTATATAAGAAATTTGACCCGGATTTTGCTGCTACATGTTTGCAACATGCAAAATATGCTTATTCATACGCAAGTTCCCATAAAGGTAATTCTGCGGACGGAGGAAGTTTTTATCCCGCTCACAAAAATCCATACGATGCCTATATTTGCGCTGCTGCGGAACTATATTGGGCAACGGGTGACAATAGCTATAAGAATGATGCTATCTCAAATAAAGGAAATGTTAATGATCACAACTGGCAATTTGGCTACAATAATAGTGACGATATTGCCATCTACAACCTTCTTAAACTAGGTGACACTTCTCAATTGGAGTTGTTGGAAAAGTTCATTACCAACTATTATAAGGGAAAGGCAAGTAACAATGTTTATCAATCGTCTGATAACTGGGGAACGCTTCGATACAATGGAAATGTGGCATTTATTACAGCATTGTACGATACCTATAAGAAAAAGAATACGGTTGATAGTTTCATTTATGGTAATGTTGACTTCATAATGGGTAACAATGGTTCGAATTTCTCGTACATTGTTGGTTTTACTCCGAAAAGTGGCAATTATACCTCGTTCAAACATCCACATCACAGAAATGTTTATTTGACCGATAACATCAATGCTGCACAGCAAAATCTTAATATTCCAACTCGTAATGCTCAATTTGGTTTTCTTGGTGGAGGTAAAGGATACAATCCTTCAACGATTATGAACGCAGCGACACAAGATTATGAAATCACCGAAGGTGGTATTGACTATAATGCTGGTTTGGTCGGTGCTTTGGCATATATCGTTTCAAAAACGGCTCCTGTCGATACTAATAAATTCGGTCACCCAGCACCAGACCTTGGACCGGAATTGACCTTGTGTGGTACGGGCAGTGCAACGATTACAGCTTCGGTTGATTTATCGAATTTAAAACCAGGTGAATCTGTTACCTATAAATGGTATAAGGGCAGCACGCTTCTTTCTCAACATAACGGTAAAACAAGTATTACAGTTACCGAAGCGGGAACGTACACGTGCGAACTTGTGGAAACACACAATGAATGGTCAACGACAGGCAAGGTTGTGGTTTCGGCTACGTTGCCTGATATTGCCATTGGCGACGATGCTGAATTGTGTAAGGTTACCTCGGCTACGTTCTCAACCGATGTGGCTGGCGATGGAATTACCTATACGTGGTACAAAGACAATAAAGTGATTTCAGGTGCAACCACAAATTCTTATACTGCGTATTCTGGTGGAACATATAAACTTACCATTAGTGCTTCGGGCTGTTCAAGCAAGTCAGATGAGGCAGTTGTAACATCGCAACTGCCTGTGGTAGTTGGAGATACGATCTGCTCGGCTGGTACGGTGACGCTTTCTGTCGCAAGTGATGGCGACTTCGCATGGTACAGTGTTGCAGAGGAAGGTAGTGCGTTGGCTACTGGTTCAACGTATTCACCAAGTATTACTGCGTCAAAAACCTATTATGTGCAAGATGCAAGTTCTATAAACTTCACCGCTGGACCTAAACAAAACTCTTTCTCTGGTACGGCAGTGAACTGGGGTGAGATTTCGGCATTGTTCACGACTTATGCCGCATTACAAATTACATCCATCGATGTTTATATTCAAGACGTGTATAATCAAGGAAATCAAACGTTTACTGCTACACTTGAAAACAGTGGTGGCGCAAAACAAACATTTACCGCAACTGCGAATGTTTCGGGGAAAGGTTACAAAACCGTATCTTTTGAAAATAGTCCAATTGTTATTAGTACGCCAGGTTCATATAAATTGAATATAAAACCTTCGAATGCCGCTGTCGGATTTTATGAGAATGGGCCGAATTATTCTACATATCAGGGAAATCAAGAGGTTATAAAATTCACTGGCGCAACAAACGGAACGCAATCAAATCATCCTTTCCCTGGTCTTGCCAATTGGGTGATAAACTCTGGCTCTTCGTGTGCAAGAACTCCTGTCTTTGCTGTGCTTGACCCTGATAATCCAAATTGTGCGGGTGATACCGAGGCGCCGTCTGTTCCTGGTACCATTACTGTGAGCGACATAACGACAAACTCTGCTTCGGTTTCGTGGGGTGCCTCAACCGACAATACTGCGGTTACGGGTTACGATGTATTTGTTAACGGAACAAAATTGCAATCGGTTACGACAAATTCTATCAATTTGTCTAACTTGACCGACAATACAGAATACACTATCAAAGTGCGTGCATACGATGAGGCTGGAAACATGTCAGAATTTAATACTGAAAAATCATTTACGACGTTAAAATCTACGGTTACGCAAAGCATCTCGCTTTCGGCTGGCTGGAACTTGATTTCGTTCTATGTGTTGCCTGACGATGCAAGCATAGCTAGCGTGTTGAGCTCAAATATGAGCAAAATCTCAATCGTTAAGAATAACGACGGATTCTACAAACCAAATAAGGCGGACAAACTTCAAAGTATTACGGAATTTGAATACGGACAAGCATATTTGGTAAAAGCAACTTCTGCTTGCTCAATTTCGGTTGAAGGCGTGGCTCCTACATCGACCACGATTTCATTAAAGGCTGGCTGGAATCTTCTTGGCTATCCAAAATCATCGGAGGCAAATGCGTCAACGATATTGTCGGGCATAGCAGGCAAGTACACCGAATTGAAGGATTTGTCGTCGTCACAAACAAAACTTACACCTGGCAAAGGGTATTACATCAAGATGAATTCCGATGCTACGGTAACGATTGGAAATTAATAATTAAGAATTAAAAATGAAAGTTGCAGTTCCTACACTAAATGGTAGCGTTGACAGTCATTTTGGTCATTGTGCGTATTTTACCATTTTTGAATTAGACGATAAAAAACAAATTGTTGCAAAGTCAGAATTGCCGTCGCCACAAGGTTGTGGTTGCAAGTCGGGCGTTGCAGTCATATTGAAAGATATGGGTGTAACGATGATGTTGGCAGGAAATATGGGTGACGGTGCGGTACATGTTCTTGCAAATAATGGAATCTCGGTTATTCGTGGCTGTCAAGGTAGTGTCAACGACGTTGTTGCGGCATATATTCAGGGAAATTTGGTAGACAGCCAATTGACGTGTAATCACGAATGTCATCATTGATGAAAGATACCACCCTTTGTTATTTGGAAAAAGACGGGCAATATCTGATGTTGCACCGTACCAAGAAGCAAAACGACATAAATCACGACAAATGGATTGGCGTAGGCGGAAAGTTTGAACCTGGCGAAACACCAGAACAATGTATGTTGCGTGAAGTGTTTGAGGAAACAGGCTTTACGGTTACAAAATGGAAATATCGCGGCGTTGTCACGTTCTATTTAAACGAATCCTATGGCGAAACAATGCACTTGTTCTCATGTCTGGAGTGGACGGGAGAACAGAAGGTGTGCGACGAAGGGGATTTGGAATGGATTGATAAACAGAAACTTACGAAACTTCCCATGTGGGAGGGCGACAAAATTTTTCTCAAATTGGTGAACAACCTTGAAGAACCTTTTTTCAATCTGAAGCTGGTCTATCAGGGTGAAAAATTGCAGTCCGCCGATAAAGACGGTGTTTCAATAGCGATTAAATAATTATGTATTCGTGGGGCGACAATCGGCGATTCAATTCCTATAAGCGTTTTTTGCAAGAACAGTTTGGCGGCCGTATGCAAAAACTTACGCTGAATGCTGGTTTTACGTGTCCAAACCGTGATGGCAGCATTGGCGTGGGTGGTTGTACATATTGCGTGAACGATGCCTTCAACCCTTCGTATTGCGATGTGCGTAAATCAGTTACGCAGCAATTGGAGGAAGGAATTGAATTTCACCAGAATAGATATCGTCGTGCCGATGGCTACCTTGCGTATTTTCAGGCTTATTCCAACACGTATGCCTCGCTGGAAACGATGAAGGAAATCTATGCACCGGCAATCGAGCACCCGCTTGTGAAAGGTATTGTCGTTGGTACCCGTCCCGATTGTATTGACGAACGGAAATTGGAATTCTTCGCAAAGTTACAGGAACGAATGTTCGTTTCCATTGAGTATGGCGTGGAATCGTGCTTTGACGAGACTTTGCGACGAATCAACCGTGGACATACATTTCAACAAGCCGTTGATGCATTCGAACTAACAAAAAAATACGGCATTCATACGGCTGGACATTTTATGTACGGCTTACCTGACGAAACAATAGAAATGTGGCTTGATGCGGTAAAACTAATAAATTCATTGCCTATGAATGGCGTGAAGTTCCATCAGTTACAATTGATAAAGAACACCAGGATAGAACAAGAATTTTATGAAAAACCGTCTGATTTTCATAAATTTACAATTGATACCTACGTTCCGTTCATTGTTGATATAACCGAGCGACTGAATCCGTCGTTTGTCATAGAACGTTTTGCCGGCGAGGTTCCTCCTCGTTTCTTGCGAGAGAATACGTGGGGATTGACTCGCTATGATGTTGTATTACAACGGATTGAAAAAGAAATGGAAGGTCGAGATACATATCAGGGGAGATGTTTTTCACAACAATAATTTTTTTGTAGCTTTGGGTGGATAAATAATTGTATTGTAAAATGTATTTTTTAGGTTTTGACATTGGAAGTTCTTCTGTTAAGGTGGCGTTGGTAAATGGCGAAACGGGCGAATGCTCAGCTTCTGCATTTTATCCGAAACAAGAAATGCCTATTATAGCAAAACAAATTGGATGGGCTGAACAAAATCCTGATGAGTGGTGGAAAAACCTAAAGTTGGCGTTGGTAGAGGTGCTTGCGACTTCACATGTCGATGTACATGATATTTCCGCAATCGGTATTTCATATCAGATGCATGGCTTGGTATGCGTTGACAAAAATCAAAACGTGCTTCGTCCTGCAATTATCTGGTGTGACAGTCGGGCAACAGCTATTGGAGAAAAAGCATTTTCCTCATTAGGTAGGGAACAGTGCCTTTCGCATTTTTTGAATAGTCCGGGCAATTTTACTGCATCGAAGCTTCGATGGATTCAAGAAAATGAGCCAGAAATCTATGCAAAAATCCATAAGATTATGTTGCCTGGTGATTATATTGCAATGAAACTTTCGGGCGAGGTTCAAACTACCATCAGTGGACTTTCCGAGGGGATTTTGTGGGATTTTAAACAGGGGGGACTTGCTCTTTCGCTTCTTGCTCATTATGGAATAGATCCAGCTTTGCTTGCCGATATAGTTCCCACATTTGGGAAACAATGTAAAATAAGCGAGGCAGCTGCAAAAGAATTGGGGTTACATAGCAATATTACCATTACGTATCGTGCTGGCGATCAGCCGAATAATGCTTTGTCGCTCAACGTGCTAAAACCGGGAGAGTTAGCAACGACGGCAGGAACTTCAGGAGTTGTATATGGTGTGACTGATGAAATAAAATATGATACAAAATCACGTGTCAATACCTTTGCTCACGTGAATTATAGCAAAGAAAATCCTCGTTTGGGCATACTTTTGTGTATAAATGGAACGGGAATTATGAACTCGTGGTTGCACAAAAATATTTGTCCTGACACTTCATACGACAAAATGAACACGTTGGCAGCAAGTGTTCCCATCGGTTCCGAAGGAATTTCGGTACTTCCCTTTGGAAATGGTGCAGAACGTGTGTTGGAGAACAAAAACCTGAATGCTTCAATTGTCGGTATAAGTTTGACAAAACACACCACAAATCATTTTATACGTGCCACGCATGAAGGTATTGCGTTCGCGTTTCATTATGGTATGGAAATTATGAAAAATATTGGAATTCAACCTTCGATAATCCGTGCGGGAAAAGCAAATATGTTTTTAAGTCCCATTTTTCGTCAGACATTAGCAAGTATTTCGGGGGCAACAATAGAATTATATAACACAGATGGCTCGGTAGGGGCTGCACGAGGAGCTGGAATAGGCATTGGTTTCTATAAAACCGTGGATGATGCGTTTGTAAATCTCAAGAAACTGGAAACTATAGAACCAGATGTGGCAAATGCAGAAGCGTATCAAGAAGCATACGCACGTTGGTTACATTGCTTAAATAGAATTAACTAGAATTTTAATGAGATCAAAAAATAAAAAGGCTGTCCGATTGGGCAGCCTTTTTATTTTCAAAACCAATGTATTGATTAGTCTTGGAATTTCGCACACAAGAATTCGCGGTTCAAACGAGCGATATTTGTGATTGAAACGCCTTTCGGACATTGAGCTTCGCATGCACCAGTGTTTGTACAGTTACCGAAACCAAGTTCGTCCATTTTTGCAACCATGGCTTTTGCACGACGTGCAGCTTCAACCTTTCCTTGTGGAAGAAGAGCCAAATGAGAAACTTTTGCAGAAACGAACAAACTTGCAGAACCGTATTTACATGTAGCAACGCATGCACCGCAACCGATACAAGACGCAGCGTCCATAGCTTCGTCAGCATCTGGTTTTGGAATAGGAATTGCATTTCCGTCAGGTACACCACCAGTGTTTACAGAAACGAAACCACCAGCCTGCATGATTTTGTCGTATGCGCTACGGTCAACAATCAAGTCCTTGATTACAGGGAAACCAGCCGAACGCCATGGTTCAACAGTGATTGTGTCGCCATTTTTGAACTTACGCATGTGCAATTGGCATGTTGTTACGTGGTCG
>JAEEQV010000433.1:0-2112 GCA_016285445.1 Bacteroidales bacterium | reverse complement strand
TCTCGCTCGACGCTTTCCGCCAGAGTATGGACGGCATTTTCACCACGTCGGTCTGCGATGACACAATCGATGAATCGCCAATGGTTTACAAGCCGATGGACGAGATTATGGAACTTATCCGCGACACCACCGACGTTGTGGATATTATCAAGCCAATCTACAACTTCAAAGCCAGCGGCGAACTGCCGTGGAGGAAGAAGGAATCGTAGATTTTGGAAGGGAAATGCAGATTTTTTTCGAAAAAGATTGAAAATAATTTCAGTTACGCAAAAAGGCTGCGTAGTGGGTATTTTCCTTTGCAGCGCAATTCGGCGGAACCCGAATGAATTTTTACAAGAAAACTCTTCGCCTATACCCCTAAGCGCGGTAGAGCCGCTGCAAGCAGCGGTATTGGCAAGAGTTTTCCTATTTTATGCTGATACTGTATTGAATATTTTACCATCGATTATTTCAAAAATTGGAATGGGATTTTACAAAGTTTTGACACGAAATTTGCGTTCGTCCCAAAACGGAGGTCTGTCATTTAAGCCTTGTCCGTTTTGTGGTGCAAGGCTTATTTTAATTTAGTGTAGACATTCCAATTCGCTATAAAGACCGAAAAAATGAGTTTTTTATTGAAAATAATTTCAGTTACGCAAAAAGACTTCGTAGTGGGTGTTTTTCTTTGCAACGGGTTGTTGGGCATATATCCGCGAATTGTGCGCAGAAGAAAATTGTTCGACAACCTTTTTCTCTTTCTTTAGTTTCAAAGAAAGACGTACGTTTGCAACGTCATTTGGATAGCCGTTGATTGATTGACAGTCCCCGCAGGCGAATCCTTCTGTAACAGTAAATGCAGCGGTTTTTTCGCAATGACAAATTCAAACGCGGGGATTTGGGTTTAGCCAGACTTGTTCTGGCTTTTTTTGTGACTTTCGAGATACAGACTTAACCTTCGTTTTCTTTATCGGGGCAATTTACAGCGCAATTTATGAACCGATACTTTCCCACTAACCTTTTGTATTACTGCCAACTCGTCTGATATACTTGTCACGTAAAATCGCAATGTGGTTTTTTACGGTACGTTGGGATATCTCAAGAGTCTTGCTTAATTCAGGAATTGTTGCAGACGAATTTTTGGCAATCGCACGGAAGTTTTTTTGAACGGCTTGGGGCAACTCTCTGGGCAAATCTTGGGGCAATTTTGGGGCAACTCTCTGGGCAATTCTCCGGGCAATTCTCTGGGCAATTTTTGAGAATCGCCTTCAGAAATTTCACCTTCTATTGCCATTCTACAGAAACTCAAGATAGCAGTCGATTACAAAGACATTGCCTACGTTGTCGACGATTGCGTTTTTAGGCTTAATGTCTGACACAAAGACCTGGCTGTCAGTCCAATCACCGTTGGTTTTGGTCAGACCGATTTGTTGCAGTTTCGATTCAATTTGCTCAATTGTGGCAAAACTTCCCGAAATAAAATTCTGTTCAGCAACAATCTCGAAAAGTCCGAATCGGCTGCGACCGAACGCCACAATGTTTAGTGCGGTTTCGGGAAACAGAAGGTTGTGAATCAGAATTCGGTAAATGGCTTTGGAAACAGAGCCGTATAGTTCGGTGTCAATGGTTTTTATTACAACGTTTCGGGCATCGTTGAAATAAATATTGGCCTCGCTTCCGTATGATATTGGTATTCCGTATTTTGAATGGAAATAGTCATCGGTGCACTCAATCCAGAACTCGTGCTTGCGCGAGAAAGATTCAATCAGCGCATCGATTGGTATCGGGCTTCGGTCTGAAGCATCGCTTCGTTGCGCAGCACTTGCAGTCTCGCATCTTCGTGCGATATATATTGCTGCCGCATTTTTGTTAGCGATTCCATACAAGATTCGCTTTGCTTCTTGTGTGTGTCGTTCAGGAAGCAAGGTTCGTAACCAATCAACTCCAAATACTTGTATGCCATCTTTGTATAAAGATTCCGCTTTGTTTATTATCTCTGCAAAGATAGCATCATTTTCCATAATTGGTGTTTTTTTACAAAGGTAACATCAAGTTGGTTAATGGTAACAAACACCGAACTTTTTTCAAAATTTTGAATTGAAAGTTTTACAACCATTTTCTTGGTTTTGTTTGCTG
>JAEEQV010000432.1:0-2117 GCA_016285445.1 Bacteroidales bacterium | reverse complement strand
TCGCTATTGGTGATAACCTTGGTTGCAGGACTTTCGTTGGGATTTGTGCAGCAAGTCACCAAGGATCCGATTGCAAATTCCAAGCAACAGAAACAAATTGAGGCCATTTCAGCCGTCGTTCCCGCATTCAACAACAATCCACTTGAAACGTGCGAAAAAGTAGCCGTTGACGACGATAGTCTTGCGGTTTACACTGCTCAAAACGGCGACGAGATTGTGGGTTACGCAATTTTAAGTTCTACAAATTCAGGATTTGGCGGAAACGTGCAAATCATGGTCGGTTTCAATCCCGATGGCACGATTTACAATACGTCGGTAGTTACCCATCAGGAAACACCGGGTTTGGGCGACCAAATGACCACCGAGAAATTTCGTTCGCAATTTATTGGCTTTGACTGCAAAACGAAAAAAGCAATTGTGAAAAAAGACGGTGGCGACGTTGATGCTCTTACGGCCGCAACGATTAGTTCACGGGCGTTTTGCACGACAATTCGCAAGGCCTATAAAGCTTTTTCATTTGTAACAGATAATAAATCAGGCATTGACGCAGATACTGGTGCCACAAAACATAACTAATATGGCAGACATTAAAAATCTTACACGCGGAATTATAAAGGAGAATCCGATATTCGTTCTCCTGCTGGGTATGTGTCCTACCCTTGGCGTGACGACATCAGGCACAAATGGTTTGGGAATGGGTTTGGCCACAATGTTTGTGCTGGTTCTTTCAAACTGTTTTATATCCGTATTGAAAAATGTGATTCCCGATAAAGTCAGAATTCCTGCATTTATCGTCATAATCGCTTCGTTTGTGACTATTGTCCAACTTCTTATGGAGGCCTACGTGCCGTTCTTGTATGAGCAATTAGGTCTGTACATTCCGTTGATTGTGGTAAACTGCATCATTCTCGGTCGGGCCGAGGCATTTGCGTCAAAAAACGGTTTGGTCGATTCGTTGTTCGACGGCATTGGAATGGGACTCGGATTCACTTTGGCGCTCACGCTGTTAGGTCTTGTTCGAGAACTGCTCGGTGCAGGAACGGTGTTTGGATTTAACTTATTCAGTATCATCGGTGTACAAGAACCAAAAATGATGTTGGTGTTCATATTGCCTCCGGGTGCGTTTTTGGTATTGGCGTATTTGATTGCAGTAATTCGGAAACAATGATAATGCATAATTCACAATGCACAATGCACAATTTTAATTTGTAATTCTTAATAAAAAAAACTATGGCTTACGTTTTAATCATCATATCGGCAGTATTTGTAAACAACATCGTGTTGAGTCAATTTTTGGGAATTTGTCCGTTTTTGGGCGTTTCCAAACGAGTGAACACCGCACTGGGAATGTCGGGCGCCGTAATGTTTGTAATGGTGCTTGCCACATTAGTGACGTACCTTTTGAACCAATACGTGCTTGTTCCGCTTGAACTTGAGTTTTTGCAGACAATCAGTTTCATATTGATTATTGCATCGTTGGTGCAAATGGTCGAAATCGTGCTAAAAAAGGTTTCTCATTCCTTATACGAAGCGCTTGGCGTGTTTTTGCCGCTTATCACGACAAACTGCTGTGTGCTCGGTGTGTCAATTATGGCGTTGGATTTGCCAAGCAAGTTCAATTTTGTAGAAGCTAATTCATTGGGACTGGCTGTCGTATTCGCTTTGGCAAACTCCTTGGCATTCGGACTTGCTTTGGTGCTTTTTGCCGGCATACGCGAACAACTGGAAATAACCGAAACGCCAAGAAAACTACAAGGCACCCCTATCTCGCTTATCTCGGCAGGATTGCTGGCATTGGCGTTTATGGGATTTTCGGGACTGGTGTAATAAACAATGCGTAATGTTTAATGCGCAATGCGCAATTCATAAAGTTCAATAAATATTATTGCAGTGTGCTGAAGCTACCAATTCTTAATCCTCTAATTCTCCGAATATTTTATTCACTTCGGCATCAACATTCTGCAATTTATTCTTGCATAATGCGATAAGTTCGGCTGCTTTTTTTATTTCGGCTGTGAGTTCGTCAATTTTGCACTCGCCAGATTCAATTTTCTGAACGATTTTCTCCATCTCGGCCATCGCCTTGTCGTATGAGAATTCTTCTTTTTTCATAGTTT
>JAEEQV010000431.1:0-2135 GCA_016285445.1 Bacteroidales bacterium | reverse complement strand
ATTCTCTATTATACGGTTCGGTCTCTACATATATTACCTGCATTCTTCCGCAATTATAAAAATCGCCTATCGTGTGTATCGGTTTGCAATTGACGACTAATTTTTCTGAAAAGATTTTATCAAGCGGTTGCGAATTGTTGGCACCCGCAGGATACGCACCGTTAATTGCTATAGGATCGCGCCATTTCATCTTGTCACTCACATATACTCCAAAATATCCATTAGATGTACAAGGCATAATAATTTCGCTTTGTCCGTCGCCATCAACATCGCCAACGTAATTTCCAAGTTGATGATAATCAATAGGATCTGCTTTTACTTCATTATTCGATTTAGCTCGAAAAATACCGTCATCGCCATATTCGTAAATATTAAAGTACGTGTAGTCTTTATATGGTGTCGCCACCACTATGTCTGATTTTCCGTTGCCCAAGAAATTTCCAGCGAAAAAATATTGGTTTAATCTGTCTTCACCGCCTGTTATGCTCTGATAAACTCCCTTGTCATCTTTGGCGACAATGTCGCCGAATTTCTTTATAGCCGTTCTGGTGAGAGAAAATCCCGACATTCCTTGCCACGTAAACGTCACCGGAGGAAGCTGCGCCGACTCGTATGTCTTTGTCACTGTCTTTAGACGGGAAAATCCATCGGTGTACTGATATGCTAAATTGTATGTATACCACGTTGTGCTTGTGGAATTTTGCGTAGTTTTCACTACAACACTTTTCAATCTACGCGACATATTGCACTTATATGCTCTGTGTATTGATTTTACCGTATCGGAACGGTTTTCATAATTAAACACTACCGATGCCGAAAAGTTTGTACCGACACTTTCGTTTGTGCCGTAAGTCACACTCGTCAAATACACACAATTACCACTTTTACTATAATTATATGTGACCGTGTTCCCATACACATCGACAACTTTATCCAGATACCAAAGACTCGGAGCCGTTGTTACGGGGAAAATCGTTTTTGTGCCATAATAGGCCTTGCTTCCGTCAGGAAGATTTGCAACAAAAGACTGCGACTGACCGCTTCCCATCAATGTTATATCGTCGTATGGCAGGCCTTCGACACTATATATTGCACCAGAATTTCCGTTCGATCCCGATTTTAACAATAAACGTACTCCGTCTTTCGCATACGCATCTGCCGTAGTATACGAAATACCTTTGGCTGTTCCATCGTGAAAGATGTCTTTCGGCGTTCTGGAAATCACCGACAATCCCGAAATTGACATCCCCATTCCTGCCACTCCGTTTCCTCCTTGACTGTTGTATACCAGCCCCAACGAGGGTTTCATTCCGTTAATGCCTTCTGGCAAATCGAACGGCAAAGAATAGGTTGCAGCACCCATCTCGCTTACGTTAAACACTCCGCCCATATCTCCTACTTCGTACTGAGCCTGGGTTATGCTTCCGTATAATAACAACAATGCTGTTGTCACAAATTTTGTTAGTTTCATAATTTTACGGCTTTCTTTATTCTTTGATTACTTTCCACGTGCTTATTTTCCCATTGATACTAATTCGCATCAAGTATATACCCTCTGGTTGGTTTGATAAATCTATTTGGTTTGATTCTAATATGGTAGTCGTTTTAAAAACAGATTTCCCCGTATTAGCAAAAATTTCAAGAAATCCATTGTCTATTGGCGATTTCTTGTGTATATCTACACGTAATCGCCCTTTGGTGGGATTCGGATAAATCGTTATGGATGATTCCCCGATTATTTCCTCGAAAACGGAAATTCCATCATCATGCGCTTCCGAGGAGACGACCTCATCGCTTTTCAACGTGTTTAATACTATTACCTTTGCGGTTCTGTTACCGTTGTTGTCGTAACTATACGACACCTGTGCATTTGTATTCACAAAAAAACATGACGTGAATAACGAGAACACAAGAAATTTCTGATTAAAAATCTTTTTCATCTTGTAAAAATTATGTGGTTTAACGGCGGCAAAGATAGAGATTCCTTTTTTATTTCTTCAAATTCCGTCAACTATTTTTCAAAAAAAAATCTATCAAACTGTTTTTCAATTTATTATAATTTGACTGCTCCATATTGAAATTTATACTAAAAATCGTACCTTGCAACCGAAAAAACAATCGTTATGGCTTGCGAT
>JAEEQV010000430.1:0-2138 GCA_016285445.1 Bacteroidales bacterium | reverse complement strand
ATACTTGATATTAAGTTGATGCCAGTTGCCAAAGATTCTAAGATTGTATTGCGTAACGTATTCTTCGACACGGATAAGTCAACCTTGAAACCAATGTCGTACACGGAATTGGATAAATTGGTTGAAATTTTGAACAATAATCCGAAAATGAAAATTGAAATTGGTGGCCATACCGATAATGTTGGTACAAAAACGTATAACCAAAAATTGTCGCAGTCGCGTGCTGAAGCTGTTGTGAACTACTTAATTTCAAAAAATATTTCCAAAGACCGCTTGGATTTCAAAGGTTATGGAATGGACGAACCGATTGCATCGAACGATACTGCTGACGGACGTGCGCAAAACCGTCGTGTGGAATTTAAGATTATAAGCAACGAATAGTCTCGGATACAATAAAATAGGGGGGATGTTTTTGCGGCTTTCCCTCTATTTTGTCGGTTTTTTTGTTCAAGTGTGTGACGAATAAAAAAAATACGTATATTTGGCACAATAAAAGAAGATGTGTTCGAATGCGTGAGGGGCGCATCTTTTTGCAAACGAAACAATTAATTAAATAAATAAAAAAGAAAGTATTAATAATTAAAATTATGAAAAAAGTATTAGTAGTATTGATGGCGTTGGGATTGTTCAACCTGACATCATTTTCACAAGAAGATGTAGCAAAAGTTGATTCAACAGCTACTGAAGCAGTTTCTAACGAACAAGCAGATTCATCGGCAGTTGCTCAAGAAACAACGGCAGCTGAGGAAGAAATCGTTGCTCCAGAAGAAAAAGGTTTCCACCAAGTCATCAAAGAGAAATTCATTGAAGGTGGTGCTGGTTTCATGGCATTGGTATTAATCTGTTTAATACTTGGTGTTGCTATCTCAATTGAAAGAATTCTTTACTTGAATTTAGCTACAACAAACACAAAGAAATTATTGGAAAACATTGAAGCAGCTTTGGACAAAGGCGACGAGGAAGCAGCAAAAGAAATTTGCCGTAACACTCCAGGTCCAGTAGCAAGTATATTCTACCAAGGTTTGACTCGTCTTTCCGACGGACCAGAAATGGTAGAAAAGACAGTTGCTTCTTATGGTAGCGTTCAAATGGGTCTTTTGGAAAAAGGTTTGACTTGGGTTTCATTGTGTATCGGTCTTGCTCCTTCTCTTGGATTCTTGGGAACGGTTGTCGGTATGATCCAGGCATTCGATGACATCGCCGTTGCAGGTGAAATGTCGCCAACAGTCGTTGCAGGTGGTATCAAGGTTGCATTGTTGACTACCGTAGGTGGTTTGATCGTAGCCATGATCTTGCAAGTATTCTACAACTACTTGTTGTCAAAGATTGATGATTTAACAACAGATATGGAAGATTCTTCTATCTCATTGATTGACATGGTTGTTAAGTATAACGCTAAAAAATAATTTCTGATGGATAATCAAAAGTTTAATACAGTATTCAAATACGGCTATATCGCGCTGTTGGTCATTTCATTGGTGATGACAGTGTGGTTTTGGGCTGCAGCTTCGGGAAAAGACTGCTTGGCTTGCAAGTTGTCGGTTTGTGAAGGTGTGGATGCCAACGGGCAATCATATATGTTGCCAGCCGATTCATGCGCTCTTAGCTATGAAGACATTATGGCTAAAGAGAGAAATCTTGGTGTAGATATCACAGAATGTAGTCAAGAATGTATCAATTATGCCGATACCTATTTGGTATTCGCATTCATATTGATAATCATAGCCGTTTGTTCCATGATCGTGTTGCTGTTCTATTCAGCATTCACAAGTGGCAAAAAGATGTCGAAGACAACTATGATAACAGCCATATTTGTCGTAGCAATTGTACTAATTGGTTTCTTGCTATCATCTGATGTAATTCCAGAAATCTTAGGATTTGACGGAGAAATCACGTTATTTGACGTAAAACTGACAGATACATTGTTATATACGGTTTACTTCTTGTTAGGAGGTGCCGTGGTAGCAATCCTGTCGTCATTTGTAATTAAGTTTTTAAGAAAATAGATAAACGAGAGGGAAAGCAATTTCCCTCTTTAATATCCAAAAGAATATGGGAAAGAAAGTTCCAGAAATAAATTCTTCTTCAATGGCCGACATCTCGTTCATGCTATTGATATTCTTCTTGGTTGGTACTAC
>JAEEQV010000429.1:0-2139 GCA_016285445.1 Bacteroidales bacterium | reverse complement strand
ATTCTTATGCTTTATTAAGGGGAGACCTAACAACACAAAGTGAATATTATCAGGCATTTCAAATGATTGGATTTGTTAAAGGGGTTGTTCATACATTTATTAGTTCTACTTCAACAGAAAAAGAATATGATTGTATTAATAAATCTCCATTGGTGTGGGAAGATATTATATTTGACAAATATAAAAAAAGTGAATTGTCATCAAGTGCTATCTTTGCTGATGAACTTATTAAAGAAGTAGGTAAATGTATCAAGAAAAAATAAAAAGGATGTACTACCGCAGACAGTACAACAATAACATTGGTAAAAAGCAATTTTTACTCACATTCCTGTTTTTACAATCCCTCTACCGAATTTGGCTTCCAATTCATCAACAAGGTGCGAGAGTTTGTCGTCGTGGGGCTTTACTTCTTCAAACAGCGATTGTTGCACTTCACCATAAGTCAAATGCGTTAAAGTTACGCCGGTTGAGCGATAAATTAAATTCGGGCGGTAAAGTTGTTTCAAAAGGCTCATAGCGGTCATGCGCACTTCTTGGTCGCCGTTGGTCGGATTGGGAAATTTTGCCTCGATGGCGAGATATTTGAAGTCTTTGGTGCGGAGCATAACTTCCACCCCTTGGCAAAAGCCGTTCCACCGCCGCAACTTCTGACAAGCCTCGTGAACATGCCGGTTCAATTCATGTTCCAAATATTCCAAACTCTGCGTAAAGTCCTCAAAACTGCGGGTAACTTGTATGCTCTGCGGCGCGGTGGGCTCATTGTTTACTAAAGATGTGGCAATGCCGGTCAGCTCGCTTTTAAGGTTTAACCCATTGATGCCGAATGCTTTTCGGATCCAGCCGTTTTCTTTTGCCACAAAGTCCTTAATCGTAAAAATGCCGCTGAACTTCATGTGCTCGCTGTTTTTGCGCCCGATACCGCTGACATCCTCAATCGGCATTTCGCCCACAATGTCTAGGATTTTATCGGGTGGAATAACAAATATCCCGTTGTTGCTCTTGGCTTTATCGGAAGCGAGTTTCGCCAGCGTTTTAGAAGTTCCCAACCCGATAGATACCGGAATTCCGACCTTATCCCAAACCGTCTGACGGATATTTTTAATAATATCGGTATAGGTGGAGTGATAAACTTTGTTGAGGCTGGTCAAATCGATAAACGCCTCATCAACCGAAGTCACTTCGACATCCGGACTGAACGTTTTAATCGTGTCCATCACAACTTTTGAAATCTCGGTATAGCGGTGGTGACGCGCCGGAATACAAATCGCGATCGGAAAATTCGGTTTGACCTGAAAATACGGCTGGCCCATTTTAATTCCCAGTGCTTTGGCTTCCTTTGAGCGCGATACAATAATGCCTTTTGACCCGCCGCCGGTCATCACGCACACCGGCTTTCCTTGCAAATCAGGATTATCTTTTCGTTCGCAAGAAACGAAAAAGCAGTCGCAATCAACCAATGCTATAACGTGCTGGCGCATTTTACCTCTTTAATTATGGTCTTATTTCAATAGGTGTGCCGTCTTTTACCAATGCCCAAATTTCTTCAATCTGCTCATCCGTTACAGCAATACACCCCTTTGTCCAATCTGATTTGTGAATATAGTTGAATAAAAAATTGGGAGTCCAATTGGGGAAACCGTGTATCATAATATCACCTCCAGCAGAAACATTATGTTCTTTTGCCCACTTTTTATCTTCATCATTCGGATACGAAATTTTTAAGGCACGATGAAATTTGCTATTGAAATTTCGCGTTTCTATAACATATTGTCCTTCCGGTGTTTTGCCATCATTTTCCTGATGCTTAGCCCCAATCGGCTCCGAGCCCAAGGATATTTTATATTCCCTTATAATATTATTACCATTCATTAAATACATTTTGCGCAGATTTTTTTCTATTACAATCTTATCAATAGGTGTTTTATCAAAATTTTGTGAGGATTGTTGTAAATCTTTATCTTCATCTTTTAAGCCATTCATCTGGTCACGTAGTTGTCTCTTAGACAATTCTAATCTTGCCATCCGACAACGATATAAACCTTTTCCTTCTCTGTTGCAATAATCGTTTACGTAGTCTTCAAGTTCTTCATCAGACAATAAAATACAACCGTCCTTTTCATTCCAATGCATGCAATCAAA
>JAEEQV010000428.1:0-2152 GCA_016285445.1 Bacteroidales bacterium | reverse complement strand
GCTCCAGTTCATCTGCAAATCAGCCCAACCGTTTTTTGCAACCATATCCAATCTGGTATTTTTGCCTTGTGACATAAGTACAGTGTACTCCTCACCTTTTGTTTTTTCCGACGCATTGTCCGTAAACAAATTTTCGTCAGCACACGAACACACTACCAAGACAGAAGTAGCAAAAAAAAGTCTCGACAAATTCTTTAAAGCCAAAAAATTCATAAATTCAGAAAATATAATCTTATTGTTTTTATTTCATAATCTATTTAGGGAACGGTAGTTTAATAAAAAACCTTTGTAGGGTCGTTCATCTCTTGCCTACGCTCTTTAGCCAAGCCATCCTCTACCGGGATATCGCCAGAGATGTAGAAATCGGCAATATTGCCACTGCACAGCAGCTCGATGGCAACCGATGACGGCTTGATATACCTCTTACTGCCGCTGTTGTTAAAATCAGCAGAACCCAAGTTTTTAATTTCTTTCATGTAATTTACAGTTTACCTAAACTTTTATTAGTAATTTAAAATCAACACTCGTTTTTCAGCATGGTCTTAGACTTATATCTTCAGCATCTCAGTAGCATCATTTTCAATAGTCTTCTATTTTCGACCGCAAAGAGAATAAAAATATAACAAACAACAAACAAAATATATCAAATAAGCACAAAAAAACTCGTATTTCTTGACTTATATCAAAATGTTAAAAAATGTTATTTTATGAGTATTGTTTGACATTTTATAAATATTGAACACGGATAATTATCGACAGTTTTATTTTAGTCGAAAACTCACTAAAAAGCGTTATTACTGAAATAATTGCAATAAAACTTATTGTATTTTTAACATGGTATTTTTTTAAACACTTAGCAATTATGAAAAAACGGTTATAAAATACAATAACATCAACATTCTTTTGCCGGCAAAAACTTCTAAAAAATTCCTTGGCATTACAAGACAAAAAGACGAGAAAAATGGACGAACGAATATTTTTTATTTTTTTTAATCCAAAAATCCTCTTATGTTAAAAAAAATGTATACTTTTGACTTCAAAATAACACTTCGACAATGAAATTCAGTATTAAATCGAACGTTTTGGTAGACCAGTTACTCGACGAGATTGCTGCAAGATACCCAGAAACAGATGAGTCAACAATTGTTACAGACATTCACCTTCAGCCTCATCAGGACACTGGCGAACTGATGGCTTTCAACGATGATGACGAGATGCTGGCACAGGTTATTATTGAGGAATGGGCAAACTCCAATTCCGATCATTTCATTGACGAAGTGAAGCATTTCCTTGGTTCGAGAATTCACTCAAAGAAGAAAAATATGGAGAAACTTGGCATAATGCAGCCATATTCAATAGATCTTGTTGACGATGACAAGGAAACGATTTCCGAACTTCTTTTCGTAGACGGAGATACCGAAATCCTTAACAAGGAACTTCTGAAAGGTCTTGACAACGAGCTGAACGATTTCTTGAAGAAATTGCTCGAAGACTAACGATATAACATTATAACCTTATATACAAAGAAATAATGGCGTGCCGATGCAGATATCGGCACGCCTGCCTTTTTTTCTGACGAATGTAACATTATGGGTAGCGTTTGGAAACACAAAACGACCGAAATTTCGATTCTTTATTCATACCTTTGCTGCATTATTACAAACAATTAACAAACAAATACTATTTAATTTAATCCAATGAAAAGAAACATTTTGGCAGGTCTGGCTTTGGGACTTGCGGGATTTTCGTGGGCACAACAACCCACAATCTCGACAAAATACACCGCCGACCCTGCGCCCTATGTACATGGAGACACCATCTACCTCTACACAACTCACGACGAGGACGACGCCGAAAACTTTAAGATGTACGACTGGCTTCTGTACACATCTACCGACATGGTAAACTGGCAAGACCACGGAGCCGTGGCATCACTCGACGATTTTAAATGGTACGACGGAAAGAACGGTGCATGGGCAGAGTGTGTGGTTGAACGCAATGGCAAATGGTACATGTACTGCCCTATCCACGGACACGGAATTGGCGTTCTGGTGGCAGACTCGCCTTATGGACCGTTCAAAGACCCAATAGGAAAGCCGCTCGTATGGCAAAAAGAGCACTGGAACGACATCGACCCTTCGGTTTTCATCGA
>JAEEQV010000427.1:0-2159 GCA_016285445.1 Bacteroidales bacterium | reverse complement strand
ACACCGATGTTGTCGAATATTGCAAATCCAAAATTCAATCCCCATCGTGCAATATCATTCGCAACGGCAAAAACTTCTATTGCGACATCGACGGCATCATAATCACCGTTAATGCGCACAGTTTCACCATTATAACGGCGCACAAAAAATGAAAGGAATATGTCAATTACAATCTTTTACTTTAAATTGGCTGCAAAATCGATGACCTTGACTTCAATCGTCAAACCGCCTTTGGGTGTGGGGAATGCAGTGGCAGAGCCGCCGTACTGAATGGCTATGTTTTTGACAATGGCAAGACCGAGACCCGTGCCGCCAAGACGTCTGGAACGCCCTTTGTCAATTCGATAAAAACGTTCAAAGATGTGGGGCAACTGTTCTGATGGCACTCCGACTCCGTTGTCTATAAATCTGAAAATTAAGATGTTGCCCATAGAACTCGCTTCTACGCGGAAAAACGTTGCATTGGTGGCGTATGCAAGCGTGTTGCTGAAAATATTGCGAAAAAGCGAGTAAAGAAGCGAACTATCGCCCGTCATCGGCAGTGATGATGGAATTTGAATTTGCAATTCAATGTGTTGATTCTCAAATTTATCCATAGTCTCGTCCTGAATCTGACGGATAATCTGTGCCGCATCTATCAATGTCTGCGGACGTGCGATATTAGCCTCGTCCAAGCGAGTGAGGGTACTCATATCTGAAAGCAAACGGCTCATACGAAGACTTTGAGCATAACATTTTTCAAGAAAATCTTTGCGCTTGTTTTCGTTGATTTCGGGATTATTAACAAGTGTTTCGAGATACCCCTCGATGGTGGTGGCGGGGGTTTTGAGTTCGTGTGCCGCATTTTCGGTGAGTTGACGTTTGATGCGCTGTTTTTCGCGCTCGCTGTGTTCGTATCGGTAGCGAAAATACACCGCAATGGCTATCAGCGCAAGGATGGAAACCGTGTAATACAAAAATGTGTAATCGTGTACAAGTGAGGATGTTAACTCGGCAGAATACGGCACCGACGACCGAACAATCTTGTCGCCAAAAAGCGTTGCCGAATAGAAATATTTTTCGCCGTTGGTTTCTGACGCACGTTTGATTACATAGCCGCTTGTATGGCGAAGTGCCGCCTGAATCTCATCCCTTTTTAAGTGATTGTCCATACGGCTAATATTCTTTTCCTCGGTGTCAAAAAGCACATTGCCAAGTGTATCAACAACTGTAACACGGATGTTGGGTTCAGCCTTGTTGTCGAGGTAGTTATAATTGTTGAGTTGAAGTCGTGAATGAAGAATGTCAACACGAAAAGATTGTTCGCGCCTATACTCGTAGATGCCGAAAAAAAGCGTGGACAAAATGGCAAGTATTGTCGCCAAAATAAAAATCTTGTTTGTAAACCTTGTCTGTTTCATTTTCCAAACATATAACCGTAACCAAATTTTGTGCGCAAATATTCTCCGTAACGGCCTATTTTTTTGCGGATACGGGTAATATTGACATCAACAGTGCGGTCGAGTACAATGGTGTTGCTTGGCCAAACGGTTTGAAGGATTGTTTCTCGCGACAACACTTGTCCGGGTTTGGAAAGTAGAAGGCTCAACAATTCAAATTCCAACTTGGTCAAAATCACCAACTTGCCGTCCACGTAACATTCTTTGCGGTCGAGTTCCATAACAATGCCTTCGTATTTTATGACATTGGTATTTTGAGGCGACGGCAGTGTTTCTTTGGTCTTAAAAGTCCTCTTCAAAACCGCTTTGATTCTTGCTTTTACTTCGCTGATACTAAACGGTTTGCATATATAATCATCGCTGCCGATGTCAAACCCTTGCAGCAAATCTTTTTCCATCGTCTTTGCTGTGCAAAAGATGATTGGAATATCAACAGTGCGGACATCGTTTTTGAGTTCTTGCGCCCATTCAAAGCCCGATTTTGGAGTCATCATCACATCGAGAAGTATCAGGTTGATTGGCTCTTCGCGCAGCATACTGCAATCAACTATTTGCTGAGCCTCGTCCGCACTCTCCGCCGTAAAAACCTCATAATCATCCATTTCAAGATTAAAACGGAGTATCTCGCAAATATCCGGCTCGTCGTCAACAATAAGAATCCGTTTTGCCATACGTGTATTTTTTATAGGTGCAAAATTATGCTTTTTTGTTCAATGGATT
>JAEEQV010000426.1:0-2162 GCA_016285445.1 Bacteroidales bacterium | reverse complement strand
TACATTTATGGAAGAGAAACATCCGGAAGGCCTTATTTTGCGAGCACTTGATGCCAAGAATCTTAATCTAATGAATAAGATTCCTTCCATACATTTCAAGCCTGGCGCATGTGGATCGTATGTTGTAGCAGACAAGGGATTTATGAAGAATCTTTTAGAAGAGAATCAGAAACTCCGCGGCTTAGATATGGAAGGCTATGGTCTTTATATGACTGCTCATATCTTAGGGAAAAAGTGTATGATGATTAAAAGCATATCTGATTTTGCAGATAGCGACAAAGGAGACACATATCATAAAATGTGCTCATACTCAAGTGCATGGTTTCTGTTCGAATTCTTGAAATATACGTATTAACTTGTGTATTTCCACAGAATTATCATTGTTGAATTGGTAAATCTCTAAAGCAATGTAACAACCCAAAGGGAAAAAATTTCATTCTTCCCTTTTCTATTTTATATAACGTTTTGCTATTCAATATCCTGAACAAGACGAACAGAACGTGCACTTCTTCTACCATGAGTTTTTTGAACGCTTCCAGGGTTAATCGTGTGACTGCCAAAATCTACGAAATAAGAAGAATTTATATCTGTTCCAGTAGATGACCAATAATTACCATATTGTTCCATTCGATTGATAGTTGTATTTCCATTTCTATAACCTGCTGAAGGAAGAAATATTGCACCTGCACTTTCCATTTTTAACCATTGAGCAATACTATAATTATTTATGGTCTGATATGAATCTATATCATCATTTATAGCGAAACCAGCAGTAAAAGATAACCCTTTGGGCAACACCCAGTTATCTGGCAATAGTATTGCTCCATTTATTCCGTTTATCGTTCCTACTGCTTTTAAATTTTCTGAATTTACTCTTTCGTTGATTAAATAGTTCCATTCCTCCAAAGACAATGTTCTCCATAAACCAACTTGATTTCCTCCATTAGCAATTTTGTTATACACACCCCAATCTGCATTTGCATAATCACCTGTTAAATTATTTTCGTAAGATCCACCGACATAATAATCAGAATTTTCAGTACTTATAGACCAAGGCTGATAGCAAACAGCTCCACTTTCAGACCAACCAGAAGTACCCCATCCAAACAAATCTATCCAATCTGCGTAATTTTCTGCTATGTTTAAATTATCCATTCCAATTATTTCCCATTGATTTTGAGCAAATCTCCAGACTTTTGTACTTGCCTTATATTGTAAGTTCCCTTGACTGAAATAAACTTGTTTTCCTTCGGAAACAGAAAATCCTGCCTTAATAGCACCTTTTTCAATAGGAACAATGGCAATGTAACGGGCAATTTTCAACGAAGTATCATTCGCTAAGGTGAAATAAACAAAACTATCGTCGTATGTTACTTCCTTAAACATGGAATCACCTTGGTCGCCTTTATCGCCTTTTGCCTGCGATACAAAATTCCACGTTTCTCCATTATCGTACGAAACGTACCAATTATCGTCTTCTACTTTCAATTGAGGCGTAACACCATTTTCTCCATTTGTCCCGTTAGTACCATTTGTCCCATTAGTACCATTAGTACCATTGGTGCCGTTTTCTCCTGTCACACGAATTTTACTGCCATTGTCATCGAGCAACCAATCACCGTTCAAAGTCCAATAATATACGCTTTCAAATTCTTCCACGCCAATAATTGGGCTAACACCATTAGTGCCATTCGTTCCGTTTGTACCATTCTTGCCATGATAAATGGTAATGGGTGATTGATTTTTGAAAGCTATTGTATAACCAATTTCAACCCCGTCATTTAACACTGGCGTAACACTTGTTACATAATCATTCTCGCTTGACGCGTTTACAATTGTTTGTAGAGAAACAATGTTTGTGTTGTTCTGCCTACAAGTTTCTTCTAAAACCGTAACACGTGTTTTCAGGTCGTTCACTTCGTCTTTCAACTTGTTGATTTCTTTTTTCCTACATCCAACCATTGCCAGCAATGCCAAGCAAATAATTGATAATACTTTAATTTTTCTCATTGTTATAATTTTTTTCAAAAATACAGAGAGACAAAAATGTATTTGATTGCAATTTGTAGTGAATATCTTAACAAATTGTCGTGAAAATCACGACAATTGTTTACTTTCGTTTTTGTTCAAAATAGTCGGACAATAGGGCGAAAAAATTGTAT
>JAEEQV010000425.1:0-2173 GCA_016285445.1 Bacteroidales bacterium | reverse complement strand
CATACGATGTTTCTCCCGTTCCCGTATCACCATTACCATACTTATTATACGAAATTTCTATTGTTTGAGCTCCATCTAAAGATGTATATTGATACATTTCACTTGCCATCACAACAACGCCAAACAAAGGCATCACCAAGAATAAAACTATTTTTTTCATACGCTTATTTTTAAAGATTTCACCAACTTCCAGGAAAAAATCTGGATTTTTAATCTCGTAAAAATACGAAAAAAGTATTGCATTGAGAAAAAAGTTATTAACAATATAGATTAGTTTTGAATTAGGGAAAAAAGAAACAGCCCGATTCCTTTGTTTATAATTATACCAAAATCTTCATTTCAGTCTGCGTTTTTTGTGTATTTTTGCCGTAGTTAATTTAATATAATACTGATGAATAGAGATACTACAATCTTTGATTTAATCGAGAAAGAACATCAAAGACAGTTGCGAGGCATCGAATTGATTGCTTCTGAAAATTTCGTAAGTGACCAAGTAATGGAAGCTATGGGTTCCTACTGCACAAACAAGTATGCTGAAGGTTATCCAGGCAAACGTCATTATGGTGGTTGCGAGGTTGTCGATGAAATTGAGACATTGGCAATTGAACGATTGAAACAATTGTATGGTGCTGAATTTGCAAACGTGCAGCCTCACTCGGGTGCTCAGGCAAATGGTGCCCTGTTGTTGTCAATTTTGCGACCAGGCGACAAGTTCATGGGCTTGGATTTGAATCATGGTGGTCACTTGTCTCACGGTTCACCAGTAAATACGTCGGGTATGATTTACAAGCCTGTTCCGTATTTCTTGAACAAGGAAACTGGTCGTGTGGATTACGATGAAATGGAAAGAATCGCATTGGCTGAAAAACCAAAATTGATTATTGGTGGTGGTTCTGCTTACAGCCGCGAATGGGATTATGAAAGAATGCGTGCCATAGCCGATAAGATTGGCGCTATTTTCATGGTCGATATGGCTCACCCTGCAGGTTTGATTGCCGCTGGTTTGTTGAAAAATCCTGTGAAATATGCTCATATAGTAACATCTACGACGCACAAGACATTGCGTGGTCCTCGTGGTGGTATTATCTTGATAGGAAAAGATTTTGAAAATCCATGGGGAAAGACAACGCCAAAAGGTGTCGTTAAGACTATGGGACAATTGATTAACTCTGCCGTATTCCCAGGTATGCAAGGCGGACCTCTTGAACACGTGATTGCCGCTAAGGCTGTTGCTTTCGGCGAGGCATTGACTCCAGAGTTCAAGAAATATCAAGAACAAGTTAAGAAGAACGCTGCTGTAATGGCTCAGGAATTTGTTAACCGTGGATACAAGATTATTTCTGACGGAACCGACAACCACTCAATGTTGGTTGACCTTCGTCCGAAATTCCCTGAATTGACAGGTAAAGTTGCTGAAGAATCGTTGGTGGCTGCTGACATTACGACAAATAAAAACCTTGTACCTTTCGATACTCGTAGTGCATTCCAAACATCAGGCTTGCGTTTCGGTACGCCGGCTATCACCACTCGTGGCGTGAAAGAAGATGGAATCAAGACGATTGTAGAATTGATTGACAAAGTTTTGTGCGACCCAACTGAAGCAACTATTACTTCAGTTCGCAAGACAGTAAACGAAATGATGGCTCAATACCCATTATTTGCTTGCTAATATATTTCTTTGACAAAATGACGATAGACAACCTTATTGAACAGGAATTGATTCGCGCCGTTTCTGAATTGTACGGAGCGACAATCGAATCAAAAAATATTCAATTACAAGAAACCAAAAAGGAAATCGCAGGGGATAAAACCGTTGTGATTTTCCCTTTGGTTCGTTTTTCCAAAAAATCTCCCGAAGAAACTGCCAATGAAATTGGAAAATACTTGGTGGATAATATCGAAGCGATTGAATCGTATTCAGTCATAAAGGGATTTTTGAATCTTACCGTTTCGGTGAAATATTGGTTGTCGTTGTTACAAGATGCTCTCAAACAGGGCGAAAATTATGGAAAAAAGCCAATTACTACGGATTCTCCTACGGTTATGGTGGAATTTTCTTCGCCAAATACCAATAAGCCATTGCATTTGGGACATATTCGCAATAACTTGTTGGGATATTCCATATCGCAAATTCTGGCGGCAAACGGTAATCGCGTGATTAAGGCAAATTTGG
>JAEEQV010000424.1:0-2180 GCA_016285445.1 Bacteroidales bacterium | reverse complement strand
ATACGTATGGTAAAGTTTTGCGATGAAAATGAGAAGACGGTAATTTCGTCAATTGTCAAATCTTTGTAAACCGTGAATTTGAGTTTTTCTTTTTGAAAATCATTGGTGTTGTGATGGTAGGTCATTCCCGTTGTAATGGATTCCTTGCCGACGTAACCTACAAATGCTTCGGCATCGGTTGCGTAGATGTATTTTTCGTTTTCGGGGAATTGCGTAGTGTATGTTTTCGCCGTTGCCAGCGGAGCGGATGACGGATTGTCGTACCAATTGATTACTCCTCCAGTCGGGCTTTGCAAAGTGACAGATTCGCCTGTTTCTCCAGAAACGTCGGCTATATTGAGCAGGCCACTTGTAACGGTCACTTCGTCAGAAGCGTCGTTGCAGCCGTTCTTGCTCACGGTGAGTTTGTACGTTCCCGCATCTTTTACTTGTAATGATGACGATGTGTTGGGGAGCAAAACGCCATCTTTCTGCCATTTGTACGAAGAACCTTCGACATTAGATTCGAGAGTGGCAAACGACGAAGAACAGAGATGTTGATCGTTGCCTAAATCTACCTGAAGAGAGTTCCGGACATTAGTCGTACTTTTTGCGGCACACCAAGCAGAATCGTACGATGCAGTGTATGTTCCTACCGTAGAGGCAGTAATGGTTTTGACTTTGTCGACAATTTTTTCACCATTGTGATACCATGTGAGATATTGAGCTTGTGTTTCGCTGCATTGTGCGTTTAGGGACAAGGACGAGCCACAAAGAGCTTTGTCACCTCCCAGTTGCGGATTGGTACACGTCTGCATTTTTACCGATTCATAGTCTGTTCCAATACGAATATCGTCGAACCAGATGTAGCTGTCAACGGTCGGCGACCAGTCTGCATTGCCACCGCCGTGGAATGTAGAGAAATAGAGTTCGTTTATACCGTCGGAATTGGTACGGAAACGTAGTCCTTTGCGCAGGAGCACTTGCTGTCCGTCGATCCACACTTCCAATTCACCGTCGGGATTGGCCGAGCCGTTCGTCACCGTGTTGGTTTTGACACGTTCCGCAAGATGGTGCCATTCGCCTCGAGGAACGTGAACAATAGAACCGTCGGGGTACGTCAGTTCTTGATCTTCGCCCATTGAGTCGGTAAAATCCATGTGATAAAGCAATACGACGAGTTGTCCACCTGGCCGCCACATAAATCGTGCGGTGAAGCCGTTTGTTCCATTGCTTACATTTGAACCAGAAGTGTTACCACTTCCAAGTCCAGGGAGTTTTCCTCCTTCGTAGGTTTTTCCATAACTAAAATCATCGGAGAATCGGATCCAATACGACATATAGGCCTCGTCTTGGTCGGCAAACTTCAAATCAACCTGACAACCCGTCTGTGAAGGTCCGTATCCGCCCTTTGGATATGCAACACGAAGAGATTTTTTACCAGAATAACTGTAACTGTCGTCAATTTGCGTGCGTTCGCTTAGGTTGGAATCCCACGAGCCAGTGGTGAAACCGTCGGCTTGCCACACGCTTCTTGTATATGCCGTGCCAGTGTTTTGAGATTCAAATTTTGTACTTAATAATAGTTGGGCGGTAACAGAACTATATGCAAAAAACATAAAACTGAGAAGTACGTATATTTTCCTCATAACTTGCAGATTTTAAGTATTTTATAAAAATATCTTCTTACAAATGTATGAAGTTGGTAGATAAAAAACAAGGTTTGGTGTAAAAAATACACTCAGATGCAATACAAATAAAATATGATGAATTGTTTTTTTAGTCTTTGAGAAAGTCCAATACTTGCGGTAGTATTTCCAATCCTTTTTTTCTGCCTAACTCATAGACGTGGAGCATTTTTTCCTTGTTTTGTTCAACACGTCCTATGTTCAATTTTTCATCGGGATATATTAATAATGTATTCCCCATTTTTTCTTGTTGTGTAATGTATTCAATTTCAGTATTATACATTATGTGACGATTCATCATTGTTTCTGTAATTTTCGGAAATCCGTTATTAAAGATTTTGAATACATACATTCCTTTCGATGGTGTTTTGCGATACCCTTGTGGTTGGGTGAGAATAACCACGTTTTTCTCGTAACCTTTTGATTGAAAGAATTTTAGAGGAATGCTATCTGTCATTCCGCCGTCAAGTAATTTCATGCCATTTAAGTCAATTGGTTTTGATACGAAGGGCA
>JAEEQV010000039.1:0-11902 GCA_016285445.1 Bacteroidales bacterium | reverse complement strand
TGTTCTTCTTCGTCTTGAACGTCGTCTTCCGAATCTTCTTCGGTATCGTCGGTTATTTCTTCTTGTTGTTCTTCGTCTTCAACGACCTCTTCTTGTTGTTCTTCCTCGTTCTGGTCGGTTTCATCAACCGTTTCGTCAGAAATTTCTTCTGTGGTAGGAATTGTTTCCGTTTCTTCGGTATTTGTTTCTTCCACAGTGACTTCAGTTGTCTCTTCTTGTTGTTGAGCGATTATTGGCTCTTGTGCTTCAACCTCTTCTTGAATTGGTTCTGAAACGACGGTTGACGTTGTTTCGTCAGAAATTTCCGATGCAACTTGAATTTCTTGTTCTGCGGTTTCCACCGTTTCTTCCGTTTGCGTTTCCTCGGTTGCTTGTTCCATTTCCGGCACCGGAGGCGTAACGACTTTTCTGTATTGAGCTTCGAAGAAATCGTGTACCTTTTTGAAAGTGAAAATGATATACGCCAAGTCAACAATGATTATGAGGAGACCGGTGAAAAATTTACCGACGGCATTTTGTAACAATTGGTAACTGAGAAAGTAACCCACGCAACCACCAAGATTACCATCCCATAAATCGTTGCAAAAGAATCCCAATGTGATTGACAACATCAGCATCATAGAGATGGCAATAAAGATGCCTTTGCGTAGCGATAATTGTATTCTTTCGCGGAAAATGATTTTTGCAATGAGGAAGAAACAAAGAAAAACGATACCGAAGGAACCAATGCCGAACCAGTCGTGAATGAATTTCTTGGAACAGATTGCTCCTAATTGTCCTGCCCAGTTTTGGAAAATGAATTCGGCAGGTTTTTCTACTGCGGGGTCAATTTTTTCTATGCTGTTTTCGGTGAGCAGTTCGCTCTGGTCTATGCTCCACGTGAAAAAGAACGATGTAAAGGCAATAGTCAAGAACGTGCCTATGGCAAATAGTCCAAAGATTACGGCTATCTTTACTTTTTGTTCCTTGAGTTTTTGTAGTATGTTGTTTAGCATTAAAATTCCATTTTAAGATATTCGTCAAAAATAGCATTCATAGAATCCACTTCCACTCGGTTGAAGTCTTTGGGAACGATAAATTTTGTACTATCAACCTCCAATTCAGATATTTCATCAAGAGTGATGTGCATTGAAATATCCTTAAGGGCTATTCTGTAGTCAAGCAAAACGCCGTCAATGTCCTTGTAAGGCGTGTGCCAGTTGGGATTATGAATCTTTAAGTCTTTGGTGTACCAGATGTCGTATTCTTCTTTGTCCTTGTCCTTGAACGACACGTGAACTTTGTGTGCTGTCAGGCCAAGAATTTCTTTTTCTTCCTTTGTTGGTGTAAGAATGATTCCCGGCATAGGGTCGAAGCCAATCATTTTTTCGCCAAATTTTGCCTCGCAGGCATATTTTTTCGGCATAAAATAGAACAACACGCTGTTGGTCTTTGATTTCACGTTTGAAATATATGCACAGCGAAACATTCCGAAGGCACTGATTTCCATCGAGGAACTTGCATTCTTGTAGTAGTATTTGAGCGTTTCGGGCAATAGTCCTATGATGGCTCGCTCGGCTTTTTCCTTTTCGTTGAATTCTATTTTGTAGGTAAGTGTGCCTTCGTTGTTTCCTCGTTTACAGGATACACAAAACAAAAGCGTTGCAATGAACGCCAATGTTACAGTTATCGTCTGTTTAGAAATCCCCATTTCGTACACTTTTCTATGAATGCAAAGGTAATAAAAAACGTGCAAAAAAATCAACTTTCTACTTCAAAGAATACTTTATAAAAACTTATGCCTTTTTCGGCATCGTATCCTCGTTCCAGATATTCGGGTCGGGAATGTACGTAGATGTGGAAATTTTTGTCCAATTTGATGACGCTTCGGAGATATTTTTTCGATTTTTTCACAGCTGTTTCGTCAATGTCGAACGAAGCAGGAATCTCCACTTCGTATTTGTTTCTGTATCCTTGCTTGAAATTGTTGAAGGCCTGAATCACTTCGGGATTCCCTATTGTCGTTTCGTTGAATTGGTTTTCGTCGAACGTTTGGTTTGTTTGAAAATAATTCAATGAGTTCTGAAGAAATTTTATTCTGTCTTCGTTTGCCACCGTGTTGTTTGGCGCAAGCACCTCGTCATTGAAGTCCTTGCAGATTTTGAAGAATGATTCTGTGTTGAAATATTCATTTTCAATGGCTTTTGCTTCCAGAAAATAGTCTATCCAATACACGTCGTCACCTTTTGTATTGTCTTGTGCCTTAATGATATAGCTATTGTCTTCCGTAATGTTGAAAATAATGCAGCCCTTGTTCAGTTTCTTCAAACCGATGCCTTCTTCCGTTTGAAAATTGATTTCGTTCTCGTTTTGCAGGAGTTTTAAAAACGTTTCTTTTTGTTCCGATGTGAAAATTCCTACGGCATCAACAAACTGGTCATCGACTTCGCAGTTGGTGAAATAGGCCACATACACTTCGTTGGCGTTAATATCTTTGTCGGCAACAACATCCGAGAGTTTCTCAAGAACTTTGACGGAGAAATCGTACATGTTTGTCTTTTTTTCAAAAAGTTGTTCGCATTCCGATGCAACCAGATTATGATTGTCGATAAAACGATATAAATCAGGCGATTTCATTGCTAAAGAGAAATAACTTTTGAGTATTTCCTGCGTTTCTTCGTCAAGAAACTGGATTTCGTTCTTGGAAATGAAACATTCTTTTTTTGTTCCTTCTTCTTCTTCGTTTGCTACAACATTGATTTTATGAATGACAATTTTTTCAACTGTCGCTTGTGCTAATGATATCATAAAGTTAAAATTTATTCGTCAAGTTTCCATTCAATTCGGTAACGGTCTTTGAACTGCTTTACGGTGTCGTTTTCTATCAGGTTTGACGAAATAGAAAGCACACTGTCGGCTACCGAACATTGTCGTGTCAAATAAGACTGAAGCAGCGTATTACGCCAGTTCATATCTTTGAGTAATTCCGTTTTCATTTTGTTTTCGTAAAGCAATACGGCTTTTTGTTCGTTGGTGTATTTGCTCTTGTTTTTTATGCCGTTTTCTTGCATCAGTTTATCGGCATAAGCAGTCAGTTCTGGTGCTTTTGACGATATTGCCGTGTATTTTTCTTTTATTAGCAAGTCGTTGGCATTCTGTTCGTTGGTAGGATTTGTCTCGTCTTGTATAGCCATATTTTTCTTCAACTCAACCATACAATATTCTTCAATGGCTGGTTTGTAGAGCACATCTTGCACGAGAATGAGTTTAAGTTCTGGTTTTTCCTTCTGCAATGCGCCAAGTTTGGCGAATTGTGCATATTGTTCGTCGTTGAATTCGTTTGCCGTGGCAGAAATGAGCACTTGCTCGATGTTTTCATTTCCCGATTTTACCATATTGAACGGCGAGGCGGCAACTTTAACCAACAGATTTCCAAGCGTTTTGATAATAAGTTTTCCATACGAAAAATTAGGCGAGTCAATGTTTCCAGAGACGGGGAGGTCGAGGTCGGCTTTGCCGTTTTTGTCGGTTAGGACGTAAACGCCCATTTTGAGCGGAACGGTTTTATATTCGGCAGAAACTGATTTGTCCTTGTCGCCGATTTCCGGCTTAAACAAATTCAGTTTGTTCGTTCCTCGTAATTTATTGTTAATGATTACGTTTTGACTTTGTAGAGATATTTTCCCATGGGTAATCGGATTGCCGAACATTGCGATTGAATAGGGCGAGAACGATTGTAAATCAAGGTTGTTGACCGTAACGGTGATGTTTTGGTTAGAGATGTCGTCAATGCTGCCAATCCATTTGATTTTGAGTTTTCCCGAATTTTGCAAAAGGGCAGTGAGCGTAACGTCATTTTTTTCGTTGAGGTTGAACTTTTGAGCCGACACCTGAATGTCGCTAATCGTATAGTTAAATTGCTGAGGGAGCGTGTTGTCGGTGTATAAAAATTCCGAATTGTTTATTTGCAGATCGTCTATGATGAGCGCAAATGGTTGCTCGGGAATCGTGTCGGTTTGGGCAACTTCGGTTGCACTGTCTTGTGCGGCAGTCGTGTCGGCTTTTATGAGTAAGGTGAAATTGTCGGTCGTGTCTTGGAATAATTCATAATAGGATTTGAAACCTAAAACGTGAAGTTTGTTTAACTCTATTTTGTTGTTTATCAAATCAATATGACGAATGCTGGTATAAACGCTGTCGAATGCGGCAACGTTTTTGTGTAGGGAGTCAACAAGACAAAAATCTTTGACTCTGATGTCACCGTTCACGTCAAGATTCATAACGTGTTCGGTAGAACCCTTGATAGCCAAGTCCGACGAGAACGTTCCCGTTACATTTTCCACATTCAGTGATTGTTGCAGATAGGGCAGAATGGGGGATAGTTGAAAGTTCTTTATATGTAATTGTAAGTCGTAGAGCGACTTGTCGGTGTCGTACTTAATGTTTGTAGCAAGTTGACCGCCATTGAGGAAGTCAAGATGCAATCCCATATCTGCTTGTAAATCAGATAAATCTATGCCTGGGATTATGATAGAGATGTCTCTAAGATTCCATTCACTGCCAATTTCCTTGTCTTTGTAACATAAGAAACTGTGGTCCAAGTGAATATCATTGATAATGACCACCCACGACGACGGTTCTTCAATAGTGTCGGTGGCAGTGCTGTCGGAGAAAAAATCAATGATGTCGCTGAAGTTGAAAATGTCGCCATTTTGAACGACGGTAATATCGGCGTGCGAAAGAAGCACGTGTTCTATTTCGACTTTGTGTCCGAGTAATCCTAACATGTTGAGATTCACGTCAAGGAGGTTGAACGATACGAACGATGTGGTATCGTCGCTTTCGTACAAAGTAAAATCCTCAACTTTGAGTCTTCCTGAAAATATATTAACTGACAAATCGCCCATTTCGGCTTTTCTGCCGATTAATTCTTTGGAGTTTTTCTCGATATACGATTCTGCAATCGGAGAGATGCCGAATGTAATGATGAGAATGAGTGCTAAAATGCTGATTCCTATTATAATAAGTGCTTTTTTCATACTAATTTTTTTGACACCCAAATGTAGTAAATAAATTAAGAATAAACGTTCTGAAATAGTGATTTCCCACTATACGATTCCTTCTTTGAGCAAGTCGTGTAAGTGAATCATACCCAGATATTTTGTGCCGTCGGTGACAACAAGTTGGGTGATATTGTTTTTCTCCATTTTTTCAAATGCCTTGATTGCGTGCTCGTGACGACTGATTGTCTTGGGATTTTTCGTCATAATGTCAATTGCTTTGGCAACGGAGATATTGGTGTTTTTCTCAAGCATTCTTCGCAAGTCACCGTCGGTAATGATTCCAAGCAAATTATTCTCTTTGTCAATAACGGCAGTTGCACCCAATCGTTTTGAAGAGATTTCAATAATCACTTCCGAGATGGGTTGGTCTGCATATACTCGCGGAGCGTTTTCTTCAATAAAAATATCATCGACACGCATATACATACGTTTGCCCAATGCACCACCAGGGTGATATTTTGCAAAATCTTGCGGGGTGAATTTTCGTTGTTCCAACAAACACATTGCAAGCGTGTCACCCATTACGAGTTGTGCTGTCGTACTGTTGGTGGGGGCAAGGTTGTTGATGTCGGCTTCGCGTTCCACATGGGCATACAACACGTAATCGGCATGTTCAGCTAAATACGATGTCCGTTCCGAAACCATTGCTATGAGCGTGTTTCCACCTCGTTTCAAAAGAGGAATCAAAACTTTGATTTCTGGCGTGTTTCCGCTTTTTGAAATACAGAGCACAATATCGTCTTTCTGAATCATTCCCAAATCGCCATGAATTGCTTCCGCTGCGTGCATAAACAATGCTGGCGTGCCAGTAGAGTTCATCGTGGCGACGATTTTGTTAGCGATAAGAGCACTTTTTCCTATGCCGGTAATGACAAGTCGGCCTTTGCTCGCAAGAATTTTCTTGACAACCACGGCAAAACTTTCATCAAGATATTTTGATAAATTATTGATTGACTGCGATTCTTCAACGATGATTCGTTTCGCATTTTCTATGATAGTGCTATTATCGTCCACGATTTCAAAATTTTGATGTGCAAATATATGAATTTACATGAGATAACTTGGTGCTAATAGGAAACTTGTTGTCACTATGGAAATAAATCCGACCAAATATCCCACATAAATTTGCGCGGGAGTATGGGCATTCAGGTAGAGTCGTGCGGTGCCTACGAGTCCAGAAAAGAGTACGACAAGAGGGACAATCCATGCCAGTTCTTCCGAAAGCAAAAAGAATTTTTTTATCCAAATAATGAATAGTAATCCCAACAATCCACCCATTCCTATGGCATGAAAACTGATTTTCCAAAATTGCGACACAATGTAGGCTATTATCATTGCAAGAATACAGCCCCACAAATATGGAGCGAACATTTGAGAACTGATTGGTTGAAACATTCCCACAACGTAATTTACAATGACGAGTAAGAGCAACATTGAACGATGTTTGGGCGAGTCATAGTTTTTGTCCCGAATGAAAAAAAGTGCATACAAAAAACAAAAGATAATGCTGAGTAAATAAAAATAAATAACAAGTCTTTTCAAGTAGTCAAAGTCAATATAGTCTTTGAAATAGGGCATCGTAATGCACCACGTAAGTATGTAACACCCCAAAACGGGCATTCCAATCGGGTGAAAAATAATTGAAACAATCCAAGCAAGAATGTCAAGCGCCTTTTTCATGCTATAATTCTTTACGGAGTCGTCCTACGGGCAGTCCGAGTTGTTCGCGATACTTGGCAATCGTTCTTCGGGCAATGATATAACCTTTTTGTTTCAGTACGTCGGCTAATTGTTCGTCGGTATATGGTTTTTTCTTGTCTTCCTCGGCAATCGTCTCTTGGAGGATTTTCTTTATCTCACGAGACGAAACTTCTTCGCCCGATTCAGTTGTCAAACCTTCTGAGAAAAAGTATTTCAATGGATACACGCCATATTGCGTCTGAATGTATTTGCTGTTTGCCACACGCGAAACGGTTGAAATATCCAACCCCGTCTTGTCGGCTATATCCTTCAAAATCATCGGTTTCAACTTTGTTTCGTCGCCCGTGGTGAAGAATTCTTTCTGAAAATCGATGATGACTTGCATTGTGGAAAGAAGCGTGGTATTTCGTTGCTTCAACGCATCGATAAACCATTTTGCCGCATCTAACTTTTGTTTTATGAACTCAAATGCTTCTTGTTGATTTTTGTTGTTATCTTTTGTGTTTTTATACGTTTGAAGCATATTCACGTACGTTTTGCTTATATGTACGTTGAGCGTGTCATTTTTTAAGGTAAGATTCAATTCTCCATCAACGTTTTCCAAATTGAAATCGGGCGTGATGGCCATATTGATTGTCTTGGCGTATGAATCGGCTGTGCCGTTTCCTGGTTTTGGATTCAGTTTGAGAATGACGCTCATGGCATCTTTCAAATCTTCTTCCTCAATTTCCAGACCTTGACAAATTTTGTCAAAATGTTTTTTTGTGAATTCTTCGTAATAATCTTGCAAAATCTTTTTTGCGGTGACGATTTCCGTCGTTTTTTCTTTGCGGTCTAACTGCAAGATAAGACATTCTTGCAACGTTGTCGCTCCAATACCGGCAGGGTCGAGCGTTTGAATCGCCGAAAGAATGCGTTGCAGTTTTTCCACGTCAACCGAGACGTTTTGCAACAATAAGATATCGTCGGAAATGCTTTCCAAATCTCTTCGCAAATAGCCGTCTTCGTCAATATTTCCGATGATGAATTCCGCCAACGACATTTCTTCGTCGGTCAAATCCAACAAACCTAATTGCGAAATAAGATTTTCTTGAAATGAAGTTCCTCCAGAGAAAGGAATGTCTTTGTTTTCTTGGTCGGGCGAGGTGTTATTCACAGAATACTTGTAGTTGGAGTATTCTTCTTCGTTGAAATAATCGTCAATGTCGAATTCGTTATTTTTATCTGTTTCGGTAAGATTATCGTCCGATTTTTCGTCATCGTTGTTGAACTCCGAAGAGTCGTCGTTTGACTCGATTTTTTCTTCCGATTCCTCGTGGTCGCCATCACCGTCAACTTCTAATGCTGGATTAACTTCAATTTCCTCTTTGATACGAGTTTCCAACTCCATAGTGGGAATTTCAAGCAGTTTAATGACTTGAATCTGCTGTGGAGAAAGTTTTTGTTGTTGTTTCTGTTGTAGTTTTTGGTCCAGCATACCAAGAATTTTTAAATCTTAACCATTTGAATATTATTCTCTTGCAGAATGTCAATCAGTGCCTCGTTGGAATCGCAGCGAATCACAACTTTTGCAGAACCGCCGTCGGCAAAGGCGTACATATAATCTATATTGATTCCTCGTTGGGAAATGAGACGAATTGCCTTGTGCAAGCCACCTGATTCGTGGGGAACTTCAATGCAGACAACATCGGTCAAACGAACCGTGTAATTATTGTCTTTTAAAATCTGATATGCCAATTCTGGTCGTCCCACGCAAAAGCGAACAATGCCGTAATCTACCGAGTCAGCCACGCAAAACGCTGACATATTGATACCATTGTCCGTCAAGACTTGCAACATTTGGTTAAGACTGTTTGCCTTGTTTTCCAAAAAGACCGAAAGTTGTTTTACTACCATATTCAATTATTTTTAAGAGATATGTATTTTATAAAAAGTTCAATTTCTAAAACGCTTCAAATATAGTGAATTTTCCCGACTTTTTGTATCTTTGACAAAATTTTAATACAGATGAAAGTAGAAAAAAATACGGTTGTTGCTTTGTCATATACACTATATAATAATGACGACAAAGGCGAAGTGCTTGAAGTTTGTACGGCGGAAAAACCATTGGAATTTGTGTTTGCCTTTGGTAATTTGTTGCCTGCATTTGAAAAAAATATCGAGAATTTGAGCGTAGGCGATGATTTTGATTTCGTTTTAAAACCTGAAGAAGCATACGGAGAAAGAACGGAAGAAGCCGTTGTCGACGTGCCGATGAACATTTTTACGGTAAATGGCGTGGTGCAACACGATATCTTATTTGAGGGAAGCGAAATACCTATGCGTGACAATACTGGTCGTCCGTTGACGGGTAAAGTCGTGAAAGTTGACGATGCGAACAATGTGGTCGTTATGGATTTTAATCACCCGTTGGCTGGGGTCAATCTGTATTTTTCGGGAAAGATTGAATCGATTCGCGAAGCAACCGAGGAAGAACAGAAAAATGGTTTGCAACGTGGCTGCGGCGGTTGCCATTGTGGTGGCGATTGCGGAAGCAGTTGTGGTGACGACAAAGAATGTGGAGGTTGTGGTAGTTGCCATTAAAATATGAGCGAGACGAACAATACGGAATTTATAAATGTTGAAAACATTTTAAAGACAAAAGCACCGTCTTTATATAAGAAGATGCCTCGTTTCCTTGTTCGTTATTTTACCAAGGTTTTACATCAGGATGAGGTTAATTCCGATTTGCAAAAAATCTCCGACCTTGTTGGCGTTCCTAAGTTTCACAAACATTTAGAAATCAACAATATACAAATTGATTATCACGGGAAGGAAAATGTACCGAGCGATGGTCGTTTTATTTTCGTTTCAAATCACCCGTTTGGCGGTCCCGATGGTATTATGATTGTTTCGGCAGTGGGAAAAATGTTTCCCAAAACGAAGCTGATGGTGAATGATTTGCTGATGTATCTTCCTGATATTGAGGATGTTTTTATTCCAATCAATCGTTTTGGCCGAAATAAACACGAATATGTTGATACCTTGGAAAAAAGTATGAACTCCGACTATCAGATTATTATTTTCCCTGCTGGTTTGGTAAGTCGGAAAATTAAGGGGAAAATCGTCGATTTGGAATGGAAAAAATCCTTCGTTTCGTATGCCAAACGCTATCAGCGCGATATTATTCCTGTGTTCATTAGTGGGCAAAATTCAAATTTTTTCTATAATCTTGCAAATTGGCGTAAACGATTGGGTGTCAAGGTCAATATAGAACAATTATATTTGGTTGACGAATTGTATAAACACAAGAACGAGAGTGTGTCAATGTATTTCGGAAAACCGATAAAATATACCGATTTGACCAAAGAAAAAACCGATGTGGAATGGGCGGAGGAGATAAAACAAATAGCGTACTCATTGAAAAACAATTAGGATGAAACAAATTATAGAACCAGTAAGTCGGGAGTTGCTCGAAGCAGAATTGACGGAAGACAAGTGCTTGCGGGAAACGCACTATGGTTCTAATAAGATTTATGTCGTCAATTATCATAACGCTCCGAATGTGATGCGCGAGATTGGCCGTTTGCGTGAATTGGCATTTCGCAATGCTGGTGGCGGAACGGGCGAAAGCATTGATATTGACGAATTTGACGTTCATCCAACGCATCCTTACGAACAAATTGTCGTTTGGCATCCCGAAAGTAAGCAGATTTTGGGCGGCTACCGCTATATATTATGCCAGAATGCCTTGAACGATAAGGGCTCATACGATATGGCAACGACGGAATTGTTTCATTTTTCTGAAAAATTCAAGAAAGAATATCTGCCTTATACCCTGGAATTAGGTCGCTCGTTTGTCTATCAGGAATCGACAGTGGGTGAATTTGCGAGAAAGAACATTTTTGTGCTCGACAATCTTTGGGAAGGCATTGGTGCCGTTCTTGCTCAAAATCCGAACATACAATATCTGTTTGGCAAGGTGACAATGTATTTGAGTTACGACCAACTTGCCCGCGATTACATCTTGTACTTTTTGAATACGTATTTTAAGGACGACGAAAAACTTGTTACAACTATCAAACCTCTTGGCTATTTTCACGACGAGAAAGAGTTGGCGGCAATTTTTCAAGGAAAAGATTTGCAAGATGCATATAAAACGTTGTTTACCAAAGTGCGTGAACGGAAATACAACATTCCGCCACTTATCAATTCTTACATAAATTTGAGCGCAACGATGAAAACTTTTGGAACTTCGCTCAACGAAGGTTTCGGAGCCGTTGAAGAAACAGGTATCTTGCTCACGGTTGCTGACATTGCCGACAAGAAATTGGAGCGTTACGTTCGCTCGTATCGCAAATGACAGAAAAACAATTCCCCGATATTGGCATAGTACATTTCTTGAAGAAGAAAGGATGCCGTCGTGTGATTCTTCGTGTGAAAACTGATGGCGAAGTGTACGTTACAATGCCGTGGCTATATTCGCAAATGCTTGCGGAACAATTCGTTAGGTCAAGTTATGATTGGATTCTTGCACAACAACAGAAAAAGCGGGAACACAATCATTTGATTACTTTGGACACGGAACTTTACACACACTTTCATTCGGTTGAAATGATGCAAGGTGTTGATAATTCATTTCGGTACTCAATACAAAAGGATAAGGTGAAAATCCTTGTTCCTCATTCGGTGAAAATAGAAACCGAACAAGTTCAGGAAGCATTGCAGAATGTGATGATTTCCGTCTTACGAAAAGAAGCGACGGAATTTTTGCCTAATCGTGTGGAACAACTTGCCAAGCAGCATGGATTCTCGTTTTCGTCGGTTTCCGTTTCAAGTGCAAAAACTCGTTGGGGCTGTTGTACCTCACAAAAACGCATTCGCTTTTCGTTATTTACCATGACGTTGCCGTTTCATTTGATTGATTATGTGATTTTGCACGAGTTGTGTCATACGAAATATATGAATCACAGCAGCGAATTTTACGATTTGTTGAATACTTATTGTGGTGGAAATCACAAGAAATATCGGGCAGAGATGAAAAGTTGTACAATGAATGTGTTTCCAAAATTTGAGCGAAACGAAACTCTTTTTATCGTTTTTCCTTAAAAAACTTTTGCATTATTTTTTCTGCCATTTCATTACATTTTTTACAAAGATATAAATTTTAAATTAGTACA
>JAEEQV010000423.1:0-2192 GCA_016285445.1 Bacteroidales bacterium | reverse complement strand
GCAAATTTCTGATCTTTTTCCTTGCATTGGTGCATAAACAGATATTGCTCAGGCCATTTTGACGGATTATAATTGTTGCCTGCCCACACGTCGGCGTTCTTGTAATAGTAGTAGTTATAGTTAAGGTACGGTGTCGTATTCGGCTTGAATTTTATGTATACGGTGAAATTCGAAATCGTGTTTTGCAAGCTATTGATGCGTGTTCTATACGCTTTCCGTATCATCGGCGAGTCAATCTTGCTTATGGTAACCTGTGGATGTACGTTCGAAATGAAATTTTTTGCTTCCAGTCGTTCACCATTCGTAAGAATCACGGCAGTTGCTTTCTCGGAGTTACAAATGAATTTGTCAACTTCGGCATTGGTAAAGATTTCACCGCCAAATTGTTTTATTGAATTTGCAAGCGAATCGGCAATTTGATTACTTCCTCCAATGATTCTGAATGCACTCTGAATATAAAAATTAGTGATGAGAGCGTGAATATACGTCGGCGTTTTGTCTTTCACTCCTGCGTATAGAGGCAGATTGCCCGCCAATACGTTTTGCAAGACAGGGTTTTGCGTTGTCGAAGCAATGAAATCGTTAATGCTCGTCTTTATGTAATCAGGCTCTAAAAAAACGTTGTTTTGTATTTTTTTCAGATTATATAATGGCGATGCGTCGGCAATATCTTTCACTCGTTTTACATAATTCTTAATGTCATCTTCGTTGTCAGGAAACTTTTGTGACAGGGTATGAATGAAATTGTCGTACCCCGAAGCAATGTTGTACTGCGTTCCATTGAGCGAAATAATGTCGAAACCGTCGTTGTTCAATCTTTGGAGCGGAATTGTTTCTGTTAAGCCAAGATATTTCCAGAAACGATAAAGGATTTGACCTTCGTCCATACTACCAATGTAGTGCATTCCCGTGTCAAAATTCACTCCCTTGCGTCTGAATGACTGCAAACAACCGCCTATTTGAGCGTTTTTTTCAACTATGGCAATTTTGAATCCTTTTTTTGAAAGGATATATCCGCATACTAATCCACCAAGACCACTACCAACAATGATTATGTCGTATTTCCCCTGCATACGGATGGACTGAACGTTTGAGTTTAGTATTCAAATCTGCCAAATTCACTTTCTATGACAAGTTCTTTCTTGTCCGATGCCTCGATACGGCCAACAACTTGTGCGTCGATATTAAACGACTTGGAAATCTTAATTACTTGTTGTGCATTTTCGGGAGAAACATACACTTCCAAACGATGTCCCATATTGAATACCTTGTACATTTCTTTCCAATCCGTTCCCGATTGCTCTTTGATGGTTTTGAAAAGAGGAGGTACAGGGAAGAGGTTGTCTTTTACAACTTTAAGATTATCAATAAAATGTAGAATTTTTGTTTGTGCACCACCCGAACAGTGAACCATTCCATGGATTTGTGGACGCATGGCATCTAACAGTTTTTTTACAACAGGAGCATACGTTCTTGTTGGTGAAAGGACTAATTTTCCAGCGTCAAGAGGAGAATCCTGAACAGCATCGGTAAGTTTCAAATTACCAGAATATACAAGGTCGTCGGGTACGGCGGCATCGTAACTCTCAGGATATTTTTTTGCAAGATATTTTCCAAACACGTCGTGACGAGCCGAGGTTAATCCGTTACTACCCATTCCGCCATTGTATTCTTTTTCATAGGTTGCTTTCCCGTAAGAAGCAAGTCCCACAATCACGTCGCCTGCCTTGATATTGGCATTGTTTATGACGTCGCTTCGTTTCATACGACATGTTACGGTGCTGTCAACGATGATAGTTCGTACCAAGTCGCCCACATCGGCTGTCTCGCCACCTGTGGCATACACGCCAACGCCCATTTCTCGCAGTTCAGCAAGCAGTTCGTCAGTTCCGTTGATGATGGCAGAAATGACTTCGCCAGGAATCAGCAGTTTGTTACGGCCTATCGTTGACGAAACCAATATATTGTCAACGGCACCAACGCACAAAAGGTCGTCGATGTTCATAATCAGCGCATCTTGGGCAATGCCTTTCCAGACAGACAAGTCTCCCGTTTCTTTCCAATAAAGATATGCCAACGATGATTTTGTGCCGGCTCCGTCGGCGTGCATTATGTTGCAATATTCTGGATCGCCCCCTAAAATGTCGGGGATGATTTTACAAAATGCCTGAGGATACAATCCTTTGTCAATG
>JAEEQV010000422.1:0-2193 GCA_016285445.1 Bacteroidales bacterium | reverse complement strand
CGTTGTCAACAACGATGTGCCCAAAACGGGTCGCGGCAACCCGGGCGACACCGACCACTCCCCCGCCGTCATCCAAGACGCGTTCCGCCAAGACGGTGAAGATTCCGCCGCTAGAAGACCGCAAACGAACAGACTCGTCCTTCGCATATGCAGCCACAGTTTTCGGCGAAATGTCCGCGACATTCGAGTTTTCGACAGGCGTACTCCATGGGCAAGCTCGTTCGCAAGCTCCGCATTGCACGCATTTTTCCGCATCGATGACGGGGCGATAGAAGCCCTCGGCATCCAACTGCATGGAAATCGCGCTACGGGCGCAGACATTGGCACAAGCCGCACAAGAGGAACAATTCTGGACGGGGATATTCATGCTACGCCCTCTTGAGAATCTTCTTTATGGGCTTTAGAATCAAATCCCGTTCGTACTGGTTCATAGAGAATTTAAAGAACAGAGGCAGATAAACTACCAAATACACACAGATACCGATAATAAGCTTGGGAATTGAATCAAGAGGATACCGCGTCAGAGCATAGTAAGTAGCAATGGTTAATGCAGCCGGAACGACGCTCATCTTGGCGATTTCAATCCAAAAAACAACGATATCAATCTGTTGACGGACTTGGTAATACACATTCATGATGATGACTTGCCCAAGAACAAGGGCTCCTGCAATAGCGCAGGCACAGCCGATGCCGCCATAATACTTGGATAACGGGATTTGCGCACCTAGACTCACAAGAGAAATAACCAAATAAAGAAGCGATCGGAACTTCATCTGATTGCGGGCCTGTAAAATCGTGATACCCAAATTCTGAATCAACGGCACCGTCAACGGAACAAAGAACAGCATCGCAATAATATAGGCATCGTCATAGCCCTCGCCTGCCCAAAAATGGATAAATGGCCTACCAAAAAGGAAGAACCCTGTAAGCACCAAAATCATCACACAATACTGGATTCGACCCGTCTTGATGAACAAATCTGAAATCGCCCGACCATCGGATTCTCGCACAGCCATTGCCGTTACCTTCGGTAAAAACACACCGCTGATGGCCGTTGAAAAACTCATATACATGTGTTCCAGCGTTATTGCAACTGCAAATACGGCAACAATAGCGGTTCCTGCAAAAGCCCCCAATACAAATTGACCCGTACTCCAATAAATACGGTCCATGATGACATTCAAGAATATCCAGAACGAGTATATCGAAACTTCTTTTAAAAAGCCCCACTGGAATTTTGCAAATATCAGCTTGATTTTCAAGTAATGCTTGCAGTACCAGAAATTCAATCCAAGCGTCAAAACATTAAAAAGAGTCGTAACAACCACCATCGCAATCGCCTTGTAACCTAAATTCAAAAGGACAATCATGGTGGCTGTATTCAGAATAATCCTTGCAATGGCAATGACCTTTTGAAATACAAATTGCTCGTAAGCGGTGATAATGGAGCCAAACAAACTGAACGGGAATGTAATGGCAAGGTTAAGTACCATCAATAAGAGAATAACCTTAGTGCGGGCCAGCTCATTTGCCGTCATCGACGCATCAAAAATATTCTCCGCATTAAAGTATAACACTCCACCAGCCATTAGGGCAACAAGTCCTATTCCACAATACAGCAAGAAGAACATTCCAAACATTTCATATTGTTCATCTTGTTTATCTTCGGCCCTAAACTTTGCCGTATAACGAACAATAGCATTACCAAAGCCCAAATCGAGAACTGTCAAATAAGCAACAATAGATGCAGCAATCGAATATAGACCATATTCCGATTTGCCCATCATGCGGAGCATGAATGGTGTGTAGAACAGCCCTACAAGGTTATGTAAAGCTAATACTACATACGAAAGTAATGCACCTGTTTTAATTTGTGATTGCATCGTAATAGATCTACTTTTCTAATGCATTTTTAAGCCAATCCAACGAGAACTCGCGCATTTTTTCGAGTTTTCCATAAACATCTTGATAATTAACATGAGATGTCACCACATCATCGTTTATTTCATCCACATCAATTAAGCGATCTCTTAATCCAAACAAGTCAAGTAAATGTTCGAGTCTTTTTACACCTCTTCTTTTATTTGCAACAACAACAAAATCTTTTTTGAAAATGATGGAGAAAACTGCACAATGAAAAGAATCTGTCACAACAAATCTGCTATTTTTTACACACGAAAGCCAATAATTGAC
>JAEEQV010000421.1:0-2209 GCA_016285445.1 Bacteroidales bacterium | reverse complement strand
ATATTTGTCAGGATTGGAAATTACAACCACATTCGGATTGAATTTGATAGCTTGTTCTATCAGCAAATCCGCATTGTTGTGTGCAGTGAGAACTTCCACGGAAAATTCATCAGGATGGCGTGAAATTACGTCCAACGCCTGTGTTCCAATAGAACCTGTGGAACCTAAAAGTGCAATTCGTTTCATACTAATATACAATGTAATTCTCGGAATTTACAGGTTTCCCTTCGTGCCACAGTTCAAAATGCAGATGAGGTTCCGAGACAGAATAATCCAAGTTTCCAAGCAGTGCAATGCCTTCGCCGGCAATAACTTTGTCGCCTGCTTTTTTCAAAAGTTTTGCGTTATGTTTATACACCGATACGAAATCATTGGTATGCTGGATGATAATCATATAATCTGTTTCGACCGTCCAGCCATCAAAAATGACAGTGCCGTCAAGCACGGAGTGTATAATACTGTTGATTGGAGCAGAAACGTCTGTTCCATAGTGCCCGGAACGGAATTGTGTCGATACTTCTCCAATAATAGGAGGATAGAAAAACAAATTTTCTATGCGGACACCGCCTGCCCCAGCCTGGAAGTTCACGTTAAATGCTTCTGTCTCTTGAATTTCCAATCTAAATAGAGAATCTTCCGTTGATGGGCTAAAATTCAAATTCGAGTAATTCTCAGCCGACGTTGTAATTATTGAATCCATTCCCGCGTATTCCGACGGGTCGTCTCCGTTCAAAATCGTCTGCAAAACCTGCATTTTCTGAGTGTAAAGTTTCATTTGATATTCCAAAGAATCGACAAGTTCTGCATTTTTTTCAATCTTTTCACGTTCCTCCAATTCAGGATAATTTGGGATAACGTATTCTTTTAGAGGAGTATACGCAATGACCAGATACACAATTAATATCAAAATCAGCGACAATGTGGCAACAATTAGGAACACGTTGTAAATCGACAGTCGCATATAAAATGCCTCGGCGAACGTTTTTTCGTTCATAATAGACAAACGGTACTTTGTACGCAGTTTTTGTCTGCGTAGCACCCGTTTCTGTTTTCGTGTCAAATTACTTTTGTTCATTTTCTGTAATTTTTCCGTCTTCCATCCGTATCACTCTGTCGGAAATAGAAGCAAGATTGTCGTCGTGCGTCACGATTACGAATGTTTGGTTGAACGTGTCGCGCAACCGAAGTATTAACTGATGTAATTCATTTTTATTGTGTGAGTCCAAATTCCCCGAAGGTTCGTCGGCAAAAACCACGGCAGGATTGTTCATGATTGCTCTGGCAACGGCTACACGCTGCTGCTCGCCACCCGAAAGCTCCGAAGGTTTGTGCGTCATTCGTTCCGAAAGGTTGAGAAAATCCAAAAGCTCCTTGGCATGTGCTTCGCTTTGCTTAAGGCTTTTCCCTTGCAACATGGCGGGAATGCACACATTTTCCAACGCCGTAAATTCTGGTAGCAGTTGGTGGAATTGGAATACAAAGCCGATATGCTCGTTGCGGAATTTTGCCAATTCTTTTTCCTTGAGACTGCGAATGTCGGTGTCAAGAATTTTTAACTCCCCTTCGTCGGCATTCATCAACGTGCCCATTATCTGCAAAAATGTGGTTTTCCCCGCACCGCTTTTGCCGACAATGGAAACAACTTCGCCGCTTTCCACGTCAAAGTCAATTCCTTTCAGAACTTGAAGGTTGCCAAACGATTTTTGTATGTTTCGAGTTTGAATAATCATAGTGCAAAGTAAGGCAAAAATATTGACATTTTTATTGTTCAGTCAATGCAATAAAATCAATCAGTCCGACAAGAGCTGTTCGTGCCTCGCTATCGGGGAATAGAAAACATTGCCGTTTTGCTTCTTCGCAAAAACTGATTTGACGCTGTGTTGCATACTCAATTCCGCCTTTTTCGCGGACAAAGTCAGCCAATTCTTCCAATTTCTCCTGTTTGTTACCGTGGTGTTCCAGTTTGAACAAAATTTTTTCACGTTCCACAAACGAAAGTTTTGAAATGGCATACAACAATGGCAAAGTCTGTTTCTTTTCCTGCAAATCGTTCAATGTTTTTTTACCAAGAACCGACGTGCGGGAATAGTCAAGAACGTCGTCGCGGATTTGGAACGCCAAGCCAAGCAGTTCGGCAATACGTTCAACACGTTGAATGTCTTCGTCGGTCGCCTTTTTGCTGGAATAAGCGCCCGTGACCATTGAAACC
>JAEEQV010000038.1:0-12043 GCA_016285445.1 Bacteroidales bacterium | reverse complement strand
CCACCGAAGGCTCCGTGTTCCGTGCCAAGGACATACGCTACGGAAAAATACTTCAGTTGAAGGAATACCGCCAGCTGATTTGCTACACCGACCCGTCGTTCAAGAACTCGGCAACCTTTTTTCGGCTGAAGGCACACCCGGAAGGATGCACCTGCGGTTGTGCCGACAACAGACAAATAGTAAGACTCTCGGCCATCACGGCCGACGATTCGTTGGAAGACCTGTATAAACACTATTCAAACGGTTTTAGAAAGGCGGTTGACAGCGTGTTTGGCGACGAATATCCCGAAATGGCCGACCAGCTGCGTGCCAACGTGAGCCGTTTTTCCGCCTACAAGGCGAACTATGTCCGTCAGGCGTTCGACGACAACGCACGGCAGTTTTCTGGCAAGGATTTGGACGAGGCAAACAAGGCGACCATTAACCAGTTCCGCCGATGGACTGATGCGGAACTGACCACCGCGGGCGCACGTGCCCGCACTGCAAAACAGTTCACCGAGTTCAACGAACCCGACCGCCGAGAACTGTTCCCCTGCCTGAAATGGCTTCCGAGCCGTGCGGTGAATCCACGGCAGTCGCACGCAATGTTTTGGGGCGGCGTGTGGCGTAAAGACGATGACTTTTGGAAACGCCATCAACCAGGAACTGAATGGAATTGTATGTGCGACTTGGAAGAATGTGACGATGCTCCCAAAGAACCAGAAAAATACTCACGCAAGAAAGAACCTAAAGTTCCCAAAGGTTTGGAAGGAAATCCAAGCGTTACAGGAGAGATTTTTACGGATAAGGCAAGTTACATAGCAAAGTCAGGACAAAATAGAAAAGAACGGGACAATGCCGAATATAAAGTTGAACTATTCGTCCATAAAAAATATAAACACGACTCTGAATCCAATCCGTTATTGTCTCAATCTTTTCAATGTGAAATTGAGGGGGTGAAACAAGACATTCATTTTGCAGAATGGGGAATTTCAGAGACTGCCTATTCTATGCTCGGTCGAAAAAATATATATTGGTTAAAGAATGAGGTTCTAAATAATCCTCAAAGATATTTTGAAAAAGCAGAATATAGACACTCGGCTGATATAGATTTAAGTCACAATACAGGTAAGACCTTACGACTAAAAAAGAAATTTCAAAAGTATTTTTATTCTGAAATAAAACTTGCCAATGGTCAATCTGCATATCTCAATATAGTATTGCACAAAGATGGACTATATTATTTATATACAATTAGCAAAAATATAACGGATTATAATAATTAAGGTTTTGCAACTCTCATAGGCTGAAATACCCGCCCCAATGATAAAGAAGCAAAACCTTGTTTCAAGAGCAAATATAAAGAATGTTGGATATAAAAGTCAAGAGTTAGAGGAAAAAAATATGACACCCGACCAATTCAGCAAACACCTCGAACGGATGAACGCCCAGTTAAAAAAGGCGGTAAACGAGACCATTCCCAAGATAGTGGCCAACCGAGCCACGCAGATGTTCAAGCAGAACTTCAAGGAAGAGGGCTTTTTCGGCAAAAAGTGGAAGGAAGTGCAGCGTCGCCAGTTGCACACCGTTAAATACAAAACCAAGGGCGGAAAAGTTAAAACCAAGGTGGTTCCTGTAGGCAAAGGTGTAATGGGCAGAAGAAAAATCCTTACAGGTCGCACAGGCGACCTCGGTCGTTCCATCCGCTGGAAGACGGAACCGGGAAAGGCAATCATTTATTCAGATTTACCTTATAGCGAGGCACACAACGAAGGCACCAACAACGCAGGACGCTCGCACAACGTACACCTACCCAAGCGTCAGTTCATCGGCGACCATGCCAAAATAACCGAAATGGTGAAAAAGACTATCGAGGAACAGATGGGGAGGTTGGGGAAATAAAAAAGCCACTTGAAAGTGGCTTTTTTTAATTATTATGGTACTTACATCTTTTACTTATTTGTATTTTCTCCTCCACGATTCGAAAGATTCAATGTCGGCAATATGATAGGTTTTATTCCAGACAAACCAGTGATAGAAGATACATAAGCTCTTACATAAGGGAATATTATTGCAGGAGCATTTACATTGAAAAATGACTTTTTCATTTCTTCCGGTAGGTTATTGTCAAACTCAAATATACCTACTACTATAGTGTTTATAAAAAGATTTTCCGTTTCATCTTTTATCGTTGACTCTAATGTGTATTTGAATATATTTTTGTTTTCTTCAATTGCACCAGATTGGTTAAACTCAGCATTCAAGTTATCGCTGATTTTTTCCGCTTCCTTAATTTCAACAACAGACTTAGTTATTGTAAATTTTGATAATCTAAATTTTGCTATTTGTTCACTCATTGTTTATGCTGCTAATTTATTATCGTAAAATATTTCCTCATCTCTATCACAAGACAATTCTATTTTCCATTCAGTTCTTTTGATATCATTAATGAACCTTTCTGTGATTATGTTTCCGAAATTATTCCCTTGCATGACAAAGTCTGGATTATTTATTCCAATCGGGTCGTCGTTTGATATAAAACATAGGTTTTCATATTTGAATTTTTCATGAAATTCCGACACAAATTTTTTCTCTATTTCAAGAAAAATTTGTTCTTGAAATGTCTTTTCTGGAACGACTTCAACTATATGCAATAAGTCTTCTTCTATATATTTATATCTAATCCTAATATTAGAACATGTCTCAACGATGTGAGTCAATTTATCTATCAAAAAGTTAAATGAATTCATTATGAATATTTTTTTAGTATAGGTAAAACCAAAGATTCGTACATAATTGCGTTAGAACTATCCTGATAAGTAAATGGTTCATCAAAATAATCTGCCTTAACTCTTAACTTTCTTAAAAGAGTAATTTTTGAAAAATCATTATAGTCATTAGTATCTATTTTATTTATGTAATCTCCTACAAGATTTGCTAAAATTATATGACGACCTGCTTTTTGGTGTGGATATGTTTTTTTGAAATTTTGTAATTCTATCTCCAAATCAGTGTCCGTTTTTTTCATTTTTTTCTTAAAAATAAAAAACATCAACTGATAACATGAGTAGTATGCACTATGAGCAATCACAGGACAATAATCATTTTTCAGAGCATTGCTTTTATTTTGAAGAAACGCAGCTGTAACTTCGTATTTAGCAGACTTATCCTTTAGATTGTTACACATTTTCCCTTTGTCTTTCGTGTGCAATTATACGACATTTCAACAGAAAAACAACATATTCTTGTTAATAAAAATAAAAACCGCCGTTCAAACAGTGTTCAAACGGCGGAGTCCGAGGCTTTTTTTTGAACGCGATAGAAAGCGTCTTTTATTTGTCAACTTTGAGTTTGAATCCGCCTAATGTGCAAGCAGGATGATTTGGCGACGTTGTTCCCTTTATGTAGTCGCAATATGGCGGTTTCATTGGGTCAAATATTGCAACTCCACATACATACGATACCTCTTGTTGGTAATGTATGCAGTCTTTACATGTAATCTTGTATGCCATAATTTTCGTTTTTTTATTGTTAATCTTCTATTACCCAATCTTTTTGCAACATCACTTTGAATTCTCTATCCCTTTCTGCTTTGGTCTTGAAATTAGCATAGGTAATCCAAACAAAGTGCGTCACGTTGTTCGTTTTTTGCACAAAAATGGTTGAAATCACATCGTTTTCGGAAAATTCCTAACGGTAAAGAATCCGTTCTTTCCGTCCGAGCGTTTCTCCTTGCAACACAAAGCACGGTTGCATTCTTCTTCCTCATAACGCAGAAGGCAATATAAGCAGTCCTTTTTCCCCTGCGACGGAACGAATGTAAGGTAGCCCCATTTGTCTGATGCGAAGAAATTCTCGCCGCTGAATAAATTAGTATTTTCCATAGTCATTTAGCTTTGGTCTTGAAATTAGCATAGGTAATCCAAACGCCTGCTCTTTTTAGTTGCCTAATACAAGGTTTTGGATTATCGCATTTTCGGATTACGGTGAATCCTTTCTGTAATACCTTTTCTTGTCCGTCTTGTGTCATAATATTGCCTCCTTACTGTATTTTGGTGAATCTTCTGCTAATATGTTCGTCGATGATTACTGGCTCCACGTGTGCCGATGTGGTGTCGGTGAGTTTTTCCACCTTCCAACTGGTGCGGTAGGTCATTTTGTAAATCTCGTAGTTGTAGCCGTTTTCAACCTTCTGGAGGTTGGTGCGTACAAGCTGCTGTGCTCCTGTTGGGCGGAAACCCTGCAATGCCTGGTGCACGTCGTCAAGCAAGGTGAATATGTCGAAGCCGTCTTCGTGCCTTGGGTTGCGCAGCGAGGTGTTGGTGAACCGAAGGTCGGCGATGGTGAGTTCCACATCGGCCTCGGCTATCTGGTGTAGTTGTGCCACTTGCGAATAGTCGGCGTTGGCTATGTCAATCAATGCGCACGGCCATTTTACAGGCGGCTGTTCGTAGTTGAGCTGGTTCCAGTTCTTGTCGATGTGCTTGAGCGCAGGAACCGTCGATAGTTGTTGTTGAATGTCAAGAAAAATCTGTTTCATAAGTGTTTATATTTAATAGTTTGAAATGTCGAATAGTTTGAGTTGTCGTTCGTCGTAGTCGGATGCGAGTTCTGGAATCACCGGCTTTTCGATTCGGTTGCTCCCGGTTCCTATGAATCCGTCACGGTTGACGGCAAACCTCATGTAACGGCGGAACGTGGCTATTGAAATAGGTATTTCGCGCACAACACGGCGACGGTACAGGTCGTACATGGAACAGAAGTGCGAATGCGGCTGGTATTCCGCATCAACTATCTGCTTTACACGCATTGCCCGTTCCTGCCAGTGTTTCATTGTCAATCCTCCATATCGTTAATCATATCAACCACATTCTGCCAGCCGGGAAAACCGCCGAGGTTTCGGTCGTCGATGTAAACGTCGGCGTATATCTTCCTGCTGTTTGAACCGTATTTCGCCACCATGTCGGGGTGGTTGTCGTTTATGCGGTCGAACTCTATGCCGTTGGCGAGCATAAAGTTCACGGCTTCGGTGAGCATGTCGCCGCAGCGGCAAGTCCACAGAATCACGTAGTGTCCTTTCTCACGGAGCGAATGCAACGCCTCGGCCACACCATGGCGAATGCCGTGGATTTCGGGGTACTTGCTGTACACCACCGTTTCGTCGAAGTCAACCGCTATTATCATAGTACAATGTTGTTACAGATACATTGTTGTTCCATCAACAACAGCAAGCTACTTTTAGCATACTGCGTGTTGAGATACAAATTGTCCTTGTACCGTTGGATAAAGTTCTTTATCAGGTTGTTCGCCGTTTCTATCTGACCTTCGGTCTTGCAGGAACGTATCACGCCTGCCACATATTCATAGTCGCTGTTGAACGAGCTTATTTCTGGGCGTCGTAGGTTCATTTTTGAGTCGCGTGTTATCATAACTGTATCTTTTGGTTGGTTCTTCATTATACGTTTGTAATAGATTTCCAAAAGGCGAGCGAGAGCATCCCGCTCGTCTTTGTCGGCTGTCACAACAAATCGTTGCTCCAGTTCGTCGATGGTGTCCATTATATTCAGCATTGCGATAGCGATAATGGGAGTTGTTTGTCGTTTCCGTTGTCATCCTTCATCGTCACGCTGATGAACTGGCAGGTCGGCTTTGGACGGTACGAGTTCTTTATTATGTTCAAGCCCTCTGTGAGTTCAGCCGACTGGATTTTGCTTGCCAGTTTTTCGAGTTCCAACACCTTCGACGCCTTCAGCATTCCTTTGTTGTTTTTGGCTATGAGGCGCATGATGGTTTCGACCAACGCCGCACTGTTGTCGTCTTTCGCAAGTGTCTTAAGGAACTCCTTGACCTTTTCTATGCCTTGCTCGCACGTGTCGTCCCAGCCCTCGTTTATACGGTTGCCGAGCGAGATTGAATACTTGCCGCTCTCGTGCGAGAACGTGTTGCTCTGACGGTCGGTCTTGGTGTGGAACAATTCATCTTTCAGTTTGATGAGCGTTTCGGCATCGTCGAATATCTCTTTCTTCAACGCCTGCATCTGGTCGCTCAATGCTTTCAGTTTTTCAAGGTTCCGTTCAAGGAACTGGTCTTTCATCTGCATGTACGCATCCTTTTGCTCCTGTTTGCGCAATGCCTCTTGTCTGTCTTCCTCCGCAAGTTGTGCCTTTAACTGTGCACGCTCTTCGGCTGTCATGTTCTTTACGTCCATATCTGTATTGTTTTTTAATGATTAATATTCAAGTTCACAGGGAACGACCGTTCAAGAACGTAGTATTTCTTGTCGGGGTGTTCGATGTTGTGGATACGGCTGTTGAGCACGTCGATTTTGTAGTGGATGAGTTCCGTTTCGCGGTGAACTTGCACAAATGTGTTAAGGTCGTTCCTGTGCAACAGTTCATCCTCTTTACGTTCGTTTTTACGCAGACGCTCCAGCCATTCCGCCTTGCGGCGCTGAAGGTACTTTACTTGCATTTTTTTAATCATGTCCATAAGTGTATCAATTTATTAGTTCAACATTGCTTTACGTAGGATTTCCTTTTGTTTCAGCGACTTCAGGTCGCGTGTCTTGGCGTTGAATGTGGCCGTGTAGAATTTGAGGTCTGAAAGCGTTATCTGGTTGAATCGTTCGACCTTTGCGGCACGGCAGGCAACCGCCTTGATAGTGTCGATGTTCTCGGTGTTGCCGTTCTCGCGCAGATATGCTCCTATGGCGGCAATCAGACGCTTGCGTGCGGTGTCGAGTTCCTCGTTGTGCTGCGCCTCGTCGTCGGTGGTGCGTTCGCCCACTCGGTTGGTGAGGTTGTCAACGAGTTCCAGCAGTTCCGCATACTTCATGTCCTTCATCGACGAAACGCCGTATGTAGCCACGAGCATGGCACGGCGGTCTTCGTCGCTCATTCCGAGTTTTGCGCACAAGGCGTGTGCCTTGCCATAGTAGAGATTTCGCAGTTGTTTCATCATAGCTTTTCGTTGTTAAGGTTCAACCAATAATCGTCGGCACCCTTCTTCCAAATGGTGTATGGTTCATTGCCGCCGTAACGGCTCATTGGGAATGCGCGGTAGCCCTCAATGCGTATCTTCACGAACGCGTCGTAGCGGATGCTCTTGGCAGTGTTGCCCTTGGGCTCCTTGCCGTCGGCGTGCGACACGAATATGAAGAGTTTGTTGCGGTGCGTCTCCGTCAGCTGGCGGTAGCGTTCGTAGTTCAACCCAGTGTATTGGAGCGAGTCAATTATCACCACCTTGGGCGAACGGGGCTTTTTAAGGCGTGCGGAAAGGTCTTCAATCGGTTCCTTGTCGAGTAGCAGGAACTTGCGCGAAACGTCGCTCATTCCGCACGAAATCACCGCTTGCTGCATCGACTGCGAAAGACCTTCCTCCAAACTGTCGTACACCGTCTTCACGTGACGGGCGAACGCCTTTGCCAACTGGAGCGCGAAACGGGTCTTGCCGTTGCCCGAATTGCCCCAAACGAGCCACGAGCCTTTCAGTTCCGGATGGCCGACACTGACGCTCCATTCATCGCCCAAATCAATCGTTTCAGGACGGTAGTTCACTATGTCGTTAATGTTCAGGGCTCGTTTCATCGGGTTATTTCGTTTGGTTTTTCTTTGTTATTGCAAATATTTTTCTCCGCACACGGCGGAGGTCGCTGTCGCAGTCGTCGATAACTTCGTCAATATCCTTTGAGTTGGTGATGCCGTTAGCCTCGCAGATTTTCACCACGTCGGCGGCACTCACGCCATACAACTTCACGCATTTGCGGCCGATACGGCTCCATATTTCGTTGTAGCCCTTCTTTTGCAGACGGATTCCCTTTTGCAGACGCTTTTCGAGGTAGTCGGTGGCGGTGAGAACGATTCCGCATTCGTCTTCGAGCTGATTGTACAACGTGATGAAAAAGTACAGCAGCTGGTCGGTGAGCTTGTCGGCCTCGTCGAGTATGATGAGCGGCGAAGATTGCTTTTTCAGGCGGCTTACAATGTTGTAAACCATATCGGAGGTGCTCATTCCGTTGGCGTTGATGCCGACTGCGGAGCACAGTTCCTGAAGGAACGTCTTGCGGTTCCAGAACTCGTTGCAGCACAACAGATAGACTTGCTTGTTTGATTCGGCGAACTGACGGCAGGCGAACGTCTTACCACTTCCAGCGTCGCCCGTGATTGCCATTACAAGCGCGTTTTCCTTCGCGTCGGAGAGAATCGTGGTGATTACCTGAAAGTCGGTTGTTCCAACCGCCTCCCATTTTTCCGACTTGAATCCGATGGCACTCGCTACTGTGCGCCACATTTCGTCTTTAATCAAGTCCCAGTTGCCGTTGATTATCTGGCTCACCGTTGCCGAACTCACGCCGATTGCCACGGCTGCTTTGTTCTGGCTCTCGTAACGCTCGCAGTACTGCTTGAGCGCATTCGCAATTTGTTGTTTTTTTATCTGTTCCATATCCATGAGAATTAATAGTTATCGTAAATAGAATCCGTGTTGATGATTTCGGCAACCGTTTCGCCTTCTACCATCTTGCGGAGGCGGTTGCGTTCGTTCTTATGCTGCCCGTGCGAGTCGGGAATGACGAATTTCTGCTTGTCGGCGAGCTCCTTGCGAGCCTCCATAATAGCCATTGTAGTGTCGTTGGCGCGTGAAAGCACGTTGGTGATGTGTTCCTCGTTGGCACGGTTGAACTCGCGTATGCGTGCAAGCTCCACGCTGTCCTGTTCGGTGCGTTCGCAGAGAGCCATCGGCTGCACATACTTTTCCTCCAACAGGAACTGGAGCGTCTCATCCTCGTTGGTCGCCACCACGTGACTCAGGTCGGCCACATCGTAGCGGATTTGCCAGCGAGTGCTTTCGTAGCGTCGGAAATTGAGGTCGAAACTGTCGTACACGTGTTTTTCGCCGGCTATCGCTATTGAAAGTCCGTTGCCACGCATAAGGTTTCGGTTGCCTGTGGTCTCGCCAAAACGCATCAAATACTGCGTCATGTCCATAGGCAGGCGGCGTTCTTCTGGTATCTGTGCGAATCCGCCCACGTAGAGGTCGTGCTTGTCGGCACGCTCACGCTCCATTATTGCCGTGATTTGCGCCACAACGCCATCGTAGTCGGGTTCGCTGTTACGTAAGCGGGCGAGCATTTCGGCGTTCGGCTGGAGCTTCTTGTTCGAGGTCACGCCGTAGCCGCTCCAATTGTTCTGTAACTGGCAGTAGCGTTCGTTCAGGTGCTTGAAGTATCGTTCCACCGGCTTCGACTTTGCGTTGCCCACCTCGGCTGGCGTAACCTTGTTGGCGGCCACGGTGTAGAACGGCATCATCTTCTTTATTGCGAAATGGTCGGACTGTATCTGGTTTGCCTGATACATACGACCGAAAAGGTCTTCGGTGTGGTGCAGGGCATTCTGCAAGGCACGGCCAATGAGGCTTGCGTTTTCAGCTTCGCCTTCCTCGCCAATGGCGTAGCCCACGGGATACATAAAGTACGTGTCGAGCACCACCACCATGGTCACGCGGTGGCCGTAGGTGGTGCGACCGTTCTTGGTAGTCTTGTAGAAGAGCTCCACGTCCCAACCGTCCAACGTCCACAATGCGAGCGGATAGTTAGGCATTGAGCGGCGAACCTGCATTGCCATATCGTTGCGGTAGGCACGCACACCACGGCGACCTGCGTAGGTCACGGAGTTGAGTTTGTCGCGCCACACCGCCACGGCACTCGCCGAAAGAGGTTTCCAACCCTGCACACGGGCGAACTCGCCGTAGAGCATCGCCACCTGTTCGTTGTTAAGGTTGTTGTGGTGTGCGAACATGGTGATGAGAACCTGTTCGCCTTCCTTGGTCACGACGGCGGCGTTTTTCTTGCCGTTTTTGTAGGCGTTGTGGATGAGCGAGTCGTAGCCGCTGCGGAGGTATTCCTTGTATTTGCGTTCGAAGGCGCGTGCGTTGTCTGGCAGGTTGAACGGGTAGCGGCTGTGGTCAAGGTCGGCGATCGACTCCAGGGCGAATTCAATCACGCGGGCTTTGCGTCCGCCGATTGAGGCGCGCTGTGCCTTGTGCTGTAGCTCAAATGCGCGCACGGCGTTGAGAATGATTGCGTTTGCGTAGTATTCGCGCCGTTTGTCGGCAGGCAGGTGCTTGCCGTCGGCGGTGGTGAACGAGTCGAAGAAGCTGCTTGCTTCGGGGCTGTGCTCAATGAGGTCGGCAATGCGGTTCTGCCGCACGGCGTCGTATGGGTCGCAACCGAGCACCGCCTGTATTTTCACCTTGAAGCGTTCGGGAATGCTGTCGTATTCCACAAGCGCCGGCGTTGAATTGCAACCACGGCGAAGAATGTGGAGTTTTTGCGTATGAGCCAATTTGTCATAATTAGACTTACTCATAATTGATTCGTCAATTAACATCCGTGCCTCAACTGCTAATATGTTATTGTAATACACCATTAGTTCACCAATCTATTGTCACGGAGTGCTTTATACACAAGAACGCCACTTTTTTTGTTGGGCTGGCGGTCGCCATCTTTTATGTAGCGCACGTATCTTTCTGACACGTTGTACTGACGTGCAATCTTTTTAATTGCGATTCGTCTTTCCAGATTTTCAATTTGCTTTTGTGTATCCATTTTATATCTTTGTTCTAAAATCTGGAACAAATATAGGTTACTTTTATAACTAATTCCAAATAAATGGACAGAAATTTAACTACAATTAAGGAAAGAATTTTGCAAATCGCTAAGTATAAGGGATTTACAAATGAGGGATTTTGTGAAAAAATAGGAGTATCCTATTCAACTTTCAAAGGGCAACATAAATTTACATCTATTGGTTCCGAATATTTAGCCACTATACTAACCCTATATGAAGACATCTCACCAGATTGGCTGCTATTGGGTAAGGGCTCTATGCTACGTTCACCAATGAATACTAATGAGGAAGTAAAGGTATGTAATTCTTGCAAACTAATTGATGCATTAAATCATACAATTTCAATCCAAGCAGAGCACATTAACGACCAAAAAGCACAAATAAACGACCTGCGAAAACTTTGTAAGTTGTAAATCAAAAACTTACATTTTTATTTCTATTTGCTTTATAGGGTTTATTCTATTGTTTTCTCGTCACGTTTATATCTTTTTAAGTTATTTTAATAACCAAAATAAGTAAGTCCAATAGTAAGCGCATAAGTAAGCCCAATCCAAAAAGTACAAAAAAAAACAGGTAAGAATCGGAGGTGTTGTGATGGGTCGTGGAGGTGTGGCGGAAAGGGGTGTATTTAAGGGGAGTTTAACGGGCGTTTAATCAGCGTACAAGCGTTTTCCAAGCAAATCCAAGCTAATTACAAGCTAAACCAACAAAAAAGCCCCGGAGAGGGGCTAAAAATCCAACCAAAATACAAGCAAAATCCAACTTTTTGTACTTTTCGTTTGCAAACGCCGCAATACGCAAAAAGTCCGCAAACACAATCATATCAAGCACTTCGGAGCGTCGGCACCAATTATGGAATTGTACTTTTTAATTTAGTGCCCATACTTGTTTGTGTAAAGGATTTTTTTTATTTTTGCACAAAATTTCAGTATGAAGCTAATAGAATTTAAGCAACAAAAAGAAATTCCTGGCTATTTGACCCATAAATCTGGTCTTGCAAGTTCCGTCGTGTTTGCGACGATATTTGCATTGTTGTTTATAAATATCTATAAGCCATTCTCTTCTACACAATGGGGCGGAGGCGACGTTACTACACTGGAATACCTTCTATGGTCGATGGCCATTGTATTTGTCGGCTTTGTTGTGTTGGTTATAAGCCGTATCATATTATATTTTTATGCCAAGCGTCATAGAATGTTTTATTGGGTTTTCGCAGTTTGGATTATTGTGGAAATATCCGCTATGTCAATCATCTACACCAGTATAGCGACGCTTGCAATGCCTGCCACTGCGGGTTTGAAAGACGGAACCCAAGTGGTTGACTTCTTTTGGAGTTGCTTTTCTGCAATTTTCTTTGTGCTTCTGATTCCGACAATGTTGTCGTGGCTGTATTTGGCTTTCTGGGAAAAGAAAAACGCCTTGCAGAAATTAGAGAATCA
>JAEEQV010000420.1:0-2236 GCA_016285445.1 Bacteroidales bacterium | reverse complement strand
TGGGTCTTTTTTTGCCCATGCTGATTTGTTACAAACGAACCGACACGAAACCCTATTTTCCCATCGTGCTTCTCATGCTGATTCTCGTCATCGCATGGTTTGTTATGCCGCTTGTTTGTGGGGGATAATCTTCAGTTATCAGATTTTTGGGGGTCGATGTTGATAATAATGCAACACTTTTGCAACGAAATAAACTAATAACAACACAAATAAATAAACTAATAGTTAAGTTAAGTCACTTCATTTCAGAAGAAAACGTTGTTGGACTCCAGGAAAAACTACGAACAAGATGATTTAGCATATTTCCGAAAATTGTCTATATTTGCAGCGTAAAATATTGAAAAAATGGAAACGATTACATTAAGGTTCAGCACGGACAATCCGTTCGCGGCATCACTGGCTGCACTCCTTCGTGAATCAAAAGGGGTGAGCGTAACGGAACGCCGCATTGTGAGACCTTCGCGTTCTCGTCATGGGACGCTTGAAAAAGCAATCGAGGAAGAAAAAGAAGGCAAAGTGACCACTTATGCCAATGTTGAAGAATTGTTTGAAGAATTATGAATCTGATGCACCCATGCTGACCTTTATGGGAAATGAAACTATAGTTATAAAGTTGAACTAAAACAGAAGTAAACGAAAGTAAAAGAAAGATAAACAGAAACTTACATATTATCAGATAGCACTTGTTGCTGTCCTTGAGTCCCAAATTTTCCACTTGTCCCCGTTGTTTCGGGGCAAAACTCTTCAAGGGCAAGTTGCAAATGCCGTACATGGTACGGCGTGGAATACTTGTTAGAAGAGTTGGGCGTGGAAACCCTGGGATTCAAGCAAGGAATTGATTCCACGCTTTTTCTATTCTCAAAATCAAGGACATGGCCACGCAGGAAGCACCACATATCGGACACCTTATTAAAGAAGAGCTTACTCGACAGGGGCGGAGTACACGGTGGCTGGCGGAGCAAATAGGATGCTCGCGGCAGAACATGCATTACTTGCTTGGCCGCAGCTTCATCTACACTGATATGTTGCTGAAAATCAGCGATGCGCTTGACCATGACTTTTTCAAATGCTATTCCGACTATCGAAAAGCGAGGAAAGTGTCAAATGATGTTTGACAAATTGTCAAAGAATTTGAAACGATTTGTCAAAGAATCCATGACGGTATAATAGATTGATTTTCAATTTGTATTGTTATTTTTGCTGCGTTTGATAAATCATCTAAAACCGACGAGCCTATGGGATATAACAGGGCAAGGAATAAAATGCAAAGCAACAAAAACATAGAAACTCCAAATGGAAAACAGGTATTGAAATCAAGGCCATTACTATTATTGTTTTCATTTACACTATTGTTGTCATCTTGTGCTATTTCTAACAGACTTTCTATTGGCGACAGTAGATGTTTGGATGTTATTCTTATGCAACAACTTAGTGATAATGCGATATTAGCTGGAAATGGAAAAAACAATTTTGAAGATGCGGTAAAAATCATCACATTCGGAGAGCACTATTCTAGAGGGGAAAAAATACAAGGGAACTTCATTTGTGTTGATTATTATACTTATCAAACAGTGGTAGGCACCTATAACACAGTTCCAGTGGTGGTCAAGGAATCGGATTATGAGAAATACAGGAAAGGACATTAAATATCAGAGTTAAAACTATATTTTGTTGAATCATAAAAACTTAACCTAACAAAACCGACGAGCCTAATGGGATATAACTGGGCAAAGAAAAAAATGAAGAAGATATTTTTAACTATGGTATTGGTCGTTTGCTCGGCCACTTTGTTTGCACAACAAGAAGTAAGATGTCCTAAATGTCAAGGCAGCGGAAAAGTTCGTGTAACAGAAGAAAGGCGTTGCAACGATTGTAACGGAACGGGAACCAATATAGTTTATTACATAGAGACATGTCCCAACTACACAGGAACTACAAAAATGAAAGATGTAGACAAAAATGGAAATTTGATTGAAGTTCCTTGCAATTTCCCTTATTGCAATAAAGGAAAAGTAAGAACTCCGAGAACGGAAAAATGCGGTGCTTGTGGTGGCACTGGCGTGGACAAATGGTCGACAGAGACAACTTGTCCAAGATGCTATGGCAGTGGTAAAATAAGGCAGTAACGAGCATTTATTAATCATCATGAAAAGAATAATTTTACTGATAGCTTTCTGCCTGTCATTATCAGCGATTTATGCGCAAACCATAGATGTTATCCATCTGAAAAACGGCT
>JAEEQV010000419.1:0-2236 GCA_016285445.1 Bacteroidales bacterium | reverse complement strand
AGGTTTTGCCCTGGTTGAGGCAGGTATGACGCGGACAAAGAACACGGCGAACATCCTTATGAAAAACTTCCTTGACTTTTCGGCTGGTTCCGTATTGTATTGGTTATGTGGATTTTCCATAATGTTCGGTGCGGGAGCATTCCTCGGTTGGGACGGATTTGGAATCGCTGGCGTGGAAAACCCTTGTCCAAACTTGCCTAAGGAAGGATATTTCATCTTCCAAACTGTATTCTGCGCAACTGCTGCCACAATCGTATCGGGAGCTATGGCAGAACGTACGAAGTTCTCTATGTACATTTTGTACTCCGTGCTCATTTCGGCGTTCATCTACCCGATTCAAGGTCACTGGTCATGGGGTGGCGGATGGTTGTCGGAACTTGGGTTCCACGATTTCGCAGGCTCGGCTGTCGTTCACTCGTGCGGTGGTTTCATAGCATTGGCTGGAGCATTGGTACTTGGACCACGTTTGGGTAAATACACGAAATTGTCGGACGGAACTATCCGTTCAAACGCAATCCCTGGTCATAGTCTTGCACTTGCGGCACTTGGCGTATGGATTTTGTGGATGGGCTGGTTCGGTTTCAACCCTGGCTCTACCGTTGCCGCTACTGGTGCAGTTGATCCTGATTGCTATGGCGGTGGCATTCTTGAAAACATGTCGGCTATGTCGCACATATTTGTAACGACAAACATTGCCGCTGCCGTAGGTGCCATTGTAGCGTTGATTTACACATGGGTAGTATTCGGAAAACCATCATTGTCGATGGTGTGCAACGGTATCCTTGCCGGCTTGGTGGGAATCACTGCAGGATGCGACTGCGTGCCTATCTGGGCTGCGGCAGTCATCGGAGCAATCGCTTCAATGGTGATGTGTTTCTGCGTACGCTTTTTCGATGCCCGTCTGCACATTGACGACCCTGTTGGTGCAGTTTCGGTACATGGTATGGCAGGTTTCACAGGAACAATCCTCACTGGTGTGTTCGCATTCCCTGAATGTGGCTACAGCGTTGGAACACAATTGATTGGCGAACTTGCCATCGCAGGATGGTCGTTTGGCTGTGGATTGTTGATATTCCTATTGATTAAGAAAGTATTCGGATTGCGTGTCGAGGCACGTATCGAAGAAGAAGGACTCGATGTGTACGAACACGGCGAGTCGGCATACAACTAATAGCGATTTTGTCGTATTGTGTTTTGTGGTGGAGGGTGCCTTTTGTACGGGGGCATCCTCTTTTGTAAAATTAATTATTGGAAATGAACCTGAAAAGCGCGTGGTTACAAAATAAAGCAGATATTTCTCGAGCTTTTTTGAAAAAACTTTTACAGATATTTTTTTCTTTGAAAAATATTATGTTATTTTGCAACCCAATTTCAAAGGAACGAGTACAAATTAGCAAATAGTAGATACAATGTATAGAATTTGTCAAATTACAGGAAAGAGAGCAATGAGCGGTAACAATGTTTCCCACTCAAACGCAAAGACGAAAAGAATTTTCGACGTAAACTTGCTCGAAAAGAAATTCTATTTAGCAGAAGAAGATAGATGGATTACTCTCCGTGTTTCAGCTAACGGAATCAGAACAATTAACAAAAAAGGCCTTAGCCAAGCTCTTAAAGACGCGAAAGCAAAAGGATATATTCAAAACTATTAATACTAACAGCAATGGCAAAGAAAGGCAATAGAGTACAAGTTATTCTTGAATGCACGGAGCAAAAAGAAAGCGGTGTTCCAGGAATGTCTCGTTATATTACGACAAAGAATCGTAAAAATGTTCCTGACAGATTGGAAATGAAGAAATACAATCCATATTTACGTAAAGTAACTGTTCACAGAGAAATAAAATAATACTGAATTATGGCAAAGAAAGTAGTTGCAACTCTTCACGAAAAAGGTGCAGGTAAAGATTTCACAAAAGTTATAAAATCTGTGAAATCGCAAAAAACAGGTGCGTATATCTTTACGGAAGAAATCGTTCCTAACAGCGAGGTTCAAGCATATTTGAATAAGAAATAAGATTTCTTACATAAACACGTTAAAAGCCTTGTCAATTATGATGAGGCTTTTTTGTTGCTAATTAGTTGAAAATTTGTACATTGCGAAAAAATAAACGTCATGGGATTATTTGATTTATTTAAAAGCGGAAAGAAGGAAGCGCTCGACAAGGGTTTGGAAAAGACGAAAGAGTCTGTTTTGAAAAAAATCACCCGTTTGGTTGCTGGTAAATCAAAGGTTGAT
>JAEEQV010000037.1:0-12134 GCA_016285445.1 Bacteroidales bacterium | reverse complement strand
CAATATACCTGTAAATTGTCGCCGGTAATCAGTTCCAAAAACGTAGTTTTTCCAGAACCGTTAGGACCACGAACAAGCCAATGTTCGCCTTTTTTCAGTTTCCAATTCAAATCAATCAGAACCCGATGGTCGCCCCAACCCACATTGACGTGGTTCATCTCGACCAAAACCTCATCGGTATCTTCTTTCTCTTGTTGCAAGGGCGATGTGTTAGCAATCGTTTCCGTCAGGTTTGAAGACAATTCCTCACGTTTTTGGGATTTGTTTGCTTCAGAATGTGCGCTTTTTGCCGCCAGACGTGCCTCGTAATCTTTTTTCGTTCCGCAAAAAGTTATGTCTTTTTGAGCAAATTCAAGCACGTTGGTGATTGATTCGGGAATCTCGTGCCAACGTTCCATACATAATATAATGTGTGGGAAGTCAGATTTTCCGTTTTGTTGAGCAGAAACTATCGTTGCAAAAAAATCAAATAAAATTTTCCGACTTTCCGCATCCAAACCGGCAAACGGGTCGCTCAAAACCAAGAGTTTTTTATTCGAAATCAATGCACGGGCAAGCAACGTGCGGCGAATTTCTCCCGTTGACATATATTTCAAGCCACGTTCAAGAATGTTTTGAATACCACAAAGTTTCACCGCCTCGTTTGTCTCCAGTTCGTATGCCCATTGAGGCAATTCATCCGTTTTCTTCAGTGGTCCAAGAACACCTTCGACTATGAATCTTCGTCCCGTCCGTCCAATATCCACGCCGCCGTCCATATAGTCGCTCTCGTCGTTGTTGCGTTCTTCTTCTATCAGTTTTGCGGCACGTTCAAGAGAAACGAGCTCTACCGAATCTCCAAACGCCGAATAATACCTACCAGTTGCGTCAGCCGACGTATTTGCGACAAACGACATTTTTCCCGCAAGGGCATTAACAAAATCAGCCTTTCCGCCCCCGTTCGGACCAATTACGAGCCATGCTTCGCCTTCGTTCATTTGCCACGAAAGATTCGGGACGACAATCTTTTCGTTAGATTCAATTCTACAATTCTGTATTGTTATAAGCGAATTTTCTTGCATTCTATTCCTTTTAAAACGCTGGCGAAGGTAGTAAAACTCTTCAAAAATCAATATATTTTTATTTTTCTTCTACTGAATATGACCGTCATACATTTTTTTTTGCAAAAAAAACGATAGGTCTTGCACCGAAAACAAAAAGTTGTATATTTGCACTGCTTTTTTAAAGCGAAGTTCTTTTACATAAAAGATTGCCTCTTTAGCTCAGCTGGCCAGAGCACGTGATTTGTAATCTCGGGGTCGTTGGTTCGAATCCGACAAGAGGCTCTCTTAGGGAGTGTTCTCCAGCGGCAACGAGAGCAGACTGTAAATCTGCCGTCTTTCGACTTCGGTGGTTCGAGTCCACCCACTCCCACAACATAAGCGGGAGTAGCTCAGTTGGTAGAGCATTAGCCTTCCAAGCTAAGGGTCGCGGGTTCGAGTCTCGTTTCCCGCTCATTGAAAATCAAGCACTTACAGACGTAAGTGCTTTTTTTTTGCCTTTTCCTGAAAATAATCCAATTTTTATGTATATCTTTGTGTGTGAGTAGGTTAGAGAAATTTATGTAAAATAACGTAAATAGGTGTAAACCGAAAAAACTTGCGAAAAACTTGCGAAAAATTGTCAAATTAACGAAACTGTAAAATTATGGCTACAATCAATTTGGTATTGGATTCTCGGTACAGAAACAAGGAAAACAAAAGTCCTTTGATTTTTAGAATGGTACACAACACCGTACCAACATCATTCTCTTCGGGTGTTTTTATAAAAGAGGAGGAGTATAATGCACAGGACGAGAAACGTCCGATTCGGCTTTCAAATCCAAAGGCAAAATCGCTAAACGCAGAATTGTATTCCTTATTGACAGAATATCGTGCTCGCTTAAACTCATTAAAGACACGTTCTGCAAAATTATCTGCTGTTGAGTTGAAAAAACTGATGTTGAGTAACGAAATCAACACAATGTCCGATGTTAGTTTTACTTCGTATGCCAAGAAACACGCAGAAAAATATCAAGGAGCAACCCGAAGGGTATATGAATACACCCTTCGTTTGGTTGACGAATTTTTTGGCGGTAAAACGGTTCTGTTTGAAGACATAACAGCAGGCGTACTTCACTCAATGGATGATAAATGGAGCAAGACGATGGGTGTTTCGGCACGAGGTATAAATTTTAGAAACATACGGACTATTTTTAACCGTGCCATTGATGATGAACTAACAGATTGTTATCCATTCCGCAAGTTCAAAATAAAAGTTGTGCACAAGGAAAAAGAATACCTACCATTGGAGTATATGCAGAAACTGAAAGACCTCACATTTACAAAACAGGAAAAACTTCGAGAATTGGCTCGTGATATGTTTCTACTCTCGTTCTATCTCTGTGGAGTTAATGTAAACGATATTTTTTCGTGGAGAAAAGATGTCTTAAAAAAAGACCGTGTTGTATTCGTTCGCAAAAAGATTGCCCACCACGAACCCGACCCTATAAAACTAAAACTTCAACCCGAAGCAAAAGCAATTATTGATAAATATGAAGGGGTGAATTATATTGTAAATCTTGCCGAAACATATAAAACAGACTATGAAACATTTAATGGCTATCTGAAACATCGAATAAAAGAAATAGGGAAACGAATTGGCTACCCCGAACTCTCTATGTACTATGCCCGATATTCGTGGGCAACGTATGCCGACCAACTTGGCGTTGATGAAAAGGTTATCTCCAAATCGTTGGGACACACTGACCAAAGCGTGGCGGGACGACATTATATTTCATACGATTGGAAACGAACCGACGAAGCCAACCGAAAAGTTATAGACTACGTACTTGCACAATAGTTTGACGGTGCTTTGACCGTGACTTGATTGTGCGTTGACCAATTTAGACTGTGATTTGACCGTGAATCGACGGTGATTTGATTGGGCTTTGACCGTGATTTGGTTGTGATTTGACGTTTGGAGCCAAATCACCGTCAATTCCTCGTCTGTTTTTTATCGGTTCTCTGTCTAAAATTGTGGGATTTTGGTCAATTCGCAGTTTAATTTGCTCAAAGAATGGTCAAAGTTTTTTATATAAGTATTCTATTTCTTTTTTGATTTTTTTTTATCATTGGTAGAATATTTCTCTATTATACCGCTTAATAACAATAAGTCAGGAAGTGGATTGTTGCAATCAAATTTTTCAATTACTTTTTTCATTTCTTTAAAGCAATCATATACAAAACAATTGCTAATTGTTAGCGTTGAAATAAAAGACTCCAAAGCCATTTCGATTTTTAACTTGTTACATAAAAAAATCGCTGACATATTATTTTCATATATACTTACATCAACATTACTAATTTTTTCTCTAAAATCAGTTAAGCACATCTGAATTTCATTTTTGTATTTGTTTATTTCCTCTTCAGTACTAAGAATTTTAAACATAATTTTACTAATTAAATATACATTAAATATTAGTTACCTTCTTTTGCAAATATAGTGAAAAGCCAAAGAAATTATTGTCCTCCTTCTTCCTGTACATAACCGTTTGTCCTCTTCGGGCAATTTTTATCCTTGATTGAAATCATCAATTTCTTTATTTTTGTAAATTTCCTTATACAAATCTTTTTCACAAATGTTTCATAAACACGCAATTACATTTTATCATTTTTTTTGTTATTACCTCTTCTCCCTTTAAAACATTTTGATTTTCATTATGTTTCAGTGTTCAAAGTGTATTTTCTACACTAACATTTAATATAGAAAAACTTAAAATAAAATCCAATAGGAATAACGTTGTTCAATAATAAATGTTTTTTATACTTTTGTCGCCAGAAGAATTATTTAAAACTATAAAAATTATGAAAGTAAAAAAATTATTTGTGCCATTAATTCTATGTATGGCTATTTCGTGTACAAAAGAAAATCCTATTTCAAATAAAAATGATTATCACAATAATTGTGATGTTTCATTAGATGACAGCAAATACGATGAGTATGGAGGCAAATTGTTAGATGTATTATTAACTACCTTGGATGACAAGAATTTCCTTTCTTTCCTAAAAAATGAAGCTTGCAATCAATTTGATGGTGATTATGACATTTTAATAGCGTCCTCATTAGAAAAACCTATACAATCGGGAGAGGAAACGTTGAAATCTGAAAACACGACATTTTACAACTATTTGTCGAATAAGAGGGCGTTGCTAAAGTCATATTCTAATGAAAGTATTTTGGACTCGATTGTTCGTTATTGTCCATTAATGCAAATTTCTATACCAGAATTAGAAGATGGTAGTACTGAGAATTGGGATGTTGCCAATACAGATGTATATATAGTATTTCTTAACTCTGAATTTGATGAATCGACTTCCTCTTATGTACAAGCATTTGATAAAAATGGAATGAGTCATCAATTGAGTTTAGATACGTTACCAACTCTACCTGTAATTGTTATCAGTAATAATGAGAGATTGAGCGTTTCAAATCTTAAAAATTATGACACAAATGTGTATTATTCAAATGAATATTATACTTATCGTTTTTTGGATTGCGAAAATGTAGAATTGAAATCTTATGACCGAGACAGCAATACGAAAAAAGATGTTTTGTATAAAGCAAAGTTTGTTAGTAAGGCTGCTTTTCGTCAAGTAGAAACATGGCCGAATGGACGCCCAGAATTCAAAGTTATAATTGCGTTTTCAGAGAAAAATGGTACTAACGTTACAGCGGGGACAATGGAAAAAATTTTAAGTAAAGACGGTTGGATTAAAAGATATGTTGTTACAGTTAAGTTACTCACTAAGACTTTAAACATCCCTATTTTTTCTTGGGACAAAGACATATATGGACTTAAAATGAAATATCATTGGATTGAGCAGGATAATGGTAATGGGACAAAAGAGATAAATACATCCTTAACTAATAAATTTAGTGATAATATGACTTATACGACAACAGTGAAGTCAAATGTTTCTAATACAGATGATGATGCTGGTGAGGCTATTGTTGAGTACATGGATAAAACAACAGAAGATGGTACATGGTATAGTACTGGTATTGTTGAATTTTGTATAAATCAACCTAAATAAAAAGATTTATGAAGAGAATAATTTTTGTTACAATTTCGATGCTCTTAGTATCGTTGTCAACATATCCTCAATTTTCGTCATCGTTTTATCATTCTGTTTCATCTTCAAAGGTTGGTATAGGTTATTTTTTTAATGATAGGATTTTTTCAGAGGTAAGATTGTATGGCGGATTATCGATTGATAATTTTACGGCAGAACCTATTGTAACATTTAACTTTTGCCAGAAGGAAGTGTACAATGCATATGTTGGCACTGGAATGGTAATAAACTATTTGACAGGTCCTGTATTTCCTTTGGGTGTATATATAAAACCGTTTGAGAGTTTACGTAAGTTTCGAATTTGTATAGAAGCAGAACCAATGTATGATATTGACAACGAAGTCTTCTTGTTTAATTGTTCTGCTGGATTCGTTTATTCGTTTCAAGAAAAATAAAAAAATGTATGTTAGAAAGATTGAAAAGTTATAGTTAGTACTATAACTTTTCTTTTTTTTAGGACTATAATAGTGAATAACTTATAGGTAAGATATTGTGATATATATTTATTAGGTTCAATCCTTCGTTTTATTATTCTGTATCTCCCAATTCTTCAGTTCCAACACATTTGCACTGGCTTTTTTGTTGTAAAACAATACAATATTTTTACCATTATTACTCTTTGAACTATTAAATTTAATACCATCTATTTTCTTTCCTTTATGGCTACAACAATATCTAATATATTCGGAAAAAATCTGTGTTGGTACGTAGTCGAATTTGCGTTTTACACCTATTGTTTTTGATATTTTTCTTGAAAATGAATGAATAAAACTTAGTTCCTGCCAATGGTCTGCCCAAAAACTTTCTTCTGGGAGTTGAGTTAAATCTAATATTGTCAGTTCTTGCTTTGTATTAAATTCACCTATTGCACAAAATTTCTTTGCAGAATCTCGTGCTTCTTCTTTTGCCGTATCTCGGTCAAACGCGCCATAAAACATAGATATACCCATAGGATTCATTCGGTTCTCACTTGCCTTATCGTTAGGTGGCGATGTCAAATCATCAAACGCTTTCACTTCGCTTTTGCTGTCAATATATCGACACCTATATAACGTTGTTTTGCATTGCAATGTGTTATATAACCCTAAATCACTAATTGATTTTGATATTTCTGTTAAAATATCTTGTAGCCCATTTTCCTCTGAATGATAAGTTTCGTCAAATTGAGGTAACATATAAAAGGTAAAGCGTCTTTGATGAATTACCATAGATGTAAATTCTCTCCACAGGTCTGTCAATTCTTCATCTACAGTTCTAATAACAGAATCTTTCTGTATCCATTCTTCTTGAAGAAAACAATTTTGTATATCTTGGTCTAATGCTTCGTTATCTGAAATCAAATCTATTTCCTCTAAAAGTTCCTCTACACAATCAAAAGTTTTTGCATTTTCACGTGTTACATAACCACTCACTCTTTTCAAACCTGGAATAATTTCATCATCATCATAAAACGTTTTTTCTAAATATAGTCCGTCTTCATCAGGAGTTGTATAATATTGTTTTATCCTGTCCATCGTATATTCCACAAAATCAGAAAGATTGATTACATCAGTCTTTTTGTTACAGTAACTGCAAACACCTTTCTGACTGTGTGTTTGGACATAACTTCTTAAATATACGTCTTTGTAATGCCTCGCACATAAACTTTTGTTTTCGTCAGGTAAACTATATCCTCGACTAAAATCTTCTATCTCTTTTTCTTTGAAAAATCCCATATACAAATCTTTTTCGCAAATGTATAATAAACACCTAATTACATTTCATCAAAAAATTCTATTATTACCTCTTCCCCCTTTAAAACATTTTGATTTTCATTATGTTTCATTGTTCAAAGTGTATTTTCTACACTAACATTAATATAGAAAAATTAAAAATAAAATCCAATAGAAAAATGATTGTTTGTTAAAAATTGTTTCGTATATATTTGTATCGTGAAAAAATTTATTAACTAAAATAAATACAATGAAAATAAAAAATTTACTTTTAACTTTATGTTATGTAGTTGGAATTTGTAGTGTTGCATTTGCTCAGCAACAACAAACGGCATTGAATGTCGCAACTACCAATCCATCAAAACCAATGAATTTTGCAGGAAATGAGCAAGCCTGTTTTGTTACAAACATTACCAATAGTGCCACCGACGGTAGCGGTATATTTATTGATGATATGCAACTGCAAATACCCGATGGCTTCGATTTGGTTTCGTTGTCGGTGGTAAAAAACGAGACAACATTGGTGTCTAACTCACTTTCAATGCAGTTAAACGATACATTAAGACCATCGGAATATTATACATTAAATTACTGCATACGAGCGAATTGCAATGCTATTCCAACAAACATTTCTAATCAATTTTCTGTATCTTTTTGGAATACATTAAATATAAATTATTCGGAACACGATACTGTAAAAACCTTAGTGAAAGAAACAGATGATTTTAAATTAGAAGTTCCGAGTTTATCTCTCACGGTTGGTGTTGGGAATGCTAACACCCATAACAATGTAAAAAATATTGTTTGGCAAACACCAGTGACAGACACATTTACAATAAGAAACACAGCAGGTGCAGGTTCTATTTCCAATTTGCGTGTATCAATGCTACTTATGCAAAATGTTGATGCATTTTCAGATGTTAAATTTTCTGTTGTTGGTGGACAGTTCCGAAATGCAGAAGTAGAAGATGGAAAATATTACATTGACCTTTCTTCTTCCGATTTTCAACAAGCGGGCTTGGGTGATACATTTGATTCAAATGAACAACTAAGAGTTGCAGTTTCTTTCATTCCAACGAAATTCTATTTACAAACACAAGCGAAATATCTTGCACAAGTAAAAAATGGCTCCGATGTTTGCAATGAACAAATAAATGCATCGGCAATCTGTGACTATCATTGTCAAGAACCTAATGTAACACTGAACATTACATCGGAAATCATACAAAAAGCAAATTACTGTGGAAGGGAATTTATCTGTGATGTAACATTGACAAACACTTCAGAAAACACATTGACGAACACGCTTAAAAACGCACGATTTTATTTTGGGAATTGGGGATATGAAATCACTTCTGTTCAATTCAACGGTACAGAATTAACTGCTACATCTCATAATACGTATTCGCTTCCAACCACAGACATTGATGGGGACGGGAGTCCCGATTTTCTTCCGCAAGAAAGTCATACGTATCGTATAAGGGCGGTATTACAAGAGCCTACAGACAATGTTAGTTTGTGGGTAGATTTTAGAGGCGAGTTGGTCAATGGTCTTTCCAAGTCTGCATCTGCAATCATTTCAAACAATCTTGTGGAAAGACAAAACACCATCCTCACATCTCCAACAGATACAAAAGGAGGAGAGCCTGCAACATATAAAGTTGATGTAAACTTAAATCCTCAATACTATTTCCAACAACGTGGATTTATGGATGTTGATTATGTGGGACTTATGTATAATGATGAATTAGTAAAAACATATCCCGAAAGAACAATTATTGAACAATCCGACGATATTACAATAATTGCATCGTGTGATATGCCACAATTATTCAAGTTAGTAGTTAAAACAAATGATTGTGATGTAATATATACGAAAAAGAGTTTAATGGGGAAATCCGTCGTGGAATGTCCCGATACTCTATTAAATTCCTCCTGCGTATCTGTTCATACTACAGAAGTCACATCTATTTCACCACAAGAAATAAACACATGTGAAACATTTACCATAAATGCTGTAGGCGAACTTGCCTATTTAAGCAACGACACGTGTAGCCGTCCTCAAAGAATTATTGCACGTGTCTATGATTTAGAGGGACGTTTGCAATTTGAGTCTGTTTCATGTAGTGTTTCGGTTGGCGGTTCTTCGTATACCTTGCAACCGTCAAATACGAATGCTGTAAATAATGGGATTGCGTGGATTTCAGATGTTGTGTCAGTTCCGTTTAATGAAACACTAAATGTTTTACAGTTACAATTAAATGCCGAAGTTTTCGTAAAAGGCGACCACACCCTTCCAGAAAAAAATGGTTATAATGTTCGTGTGGAATTTGCAGTTGAAGACAATGAAGATATTATACATAATGCTAATAGTAAAGGTTATTCTTTAACGGTCTATGATCCAGATTTATATGACCCAGAATATGGATTTCCATCATCTTCTGTTGAAGGGGAATTAAAAGTATTGTTGAGTATGACAAAAGCAGCAGAAAATGCTTTACTACATCCTATACGATTAACACATATAGATTTACCTGCAATAAGCGGGTATTATTATACAACCACATCTGATGTCGGACAACCATATTCGGTTGACATATCAGACGAATTTGCATATAATACGGAAAATGGCAGTCGAAGCGCAGGATTTTCTCAGGAAATTAAGGCGTTATGTTATACTGATATGACCCGATATAACGGAACATTGCATGGCACTTATACTTATAGTGATTATTATGCTTCGTGCATAGAAAACGAGACTTTTACTCGTGATTTTGCAAAGGTATATACTCTACGAGCCCCAGTTATAGAAATGAATTCTTCTGTAGAACAAGCAATTACGAAGTTTACAACTTGGAATGTTTTTGTGAAAAACACAGGTGGAGCACATGCTCCAAATGTGACACTTAGAATAAAGCCGAATGAAAACAATGTAACCGATTTAAATATTGAACATGTTGCTGTAGATAATCGCGTTATAGACAATCCTCAATATCAAAGAATTGGTAATGAGGCGTATGTAAATATTGGTACTATCAATGTAAACAATAATGATTTAGTAAAAGTAACAGTAACCATGAGTGGTGGGTGTACAGGAGAAGGTACGAGTTACTTGGATGTGACGGCTATTTGGTCATGTGAGGATATTATGAATATGACAAATATACCCGAAGAGTTTGAACTAAGAAATTGTAATAACTTCTCAACTCAATTGGAATTACAAAATATGGAGGCTATCCTTGTGGCAGAAACGGAATACCCAAATGAAGAATTTAAATTGTGTCAAGAAATACCAATACACCTTGATGTATATAATTCAGGACGGGCAATGCTTACTGATGTAGGGTTACTTTTTGATGAAGACTTCTTTTCCGATAATGTTATTCTTAAAAACAATAAGATAGGCGTTGCATATAATGATTTTGTATATAGCATAAATACAGCGGATTTAATCGGAGATATTTCGGACACAAATACAGTGGTTTCAAAAAAAGTGTTAAGTTATTATTCGGATATTATGGGATTACCATCACGTAGTGGTGATTTAGATGTTTTAGCAATTGATTTCTCTGTTATAGTTAATTGTGGAGCGAATGATATGACAAGAATAAAGCCTTTACAATTCAATACATCTGCGTTAGGTAATTGTGGAGAACCTCAAAAACAGCAATTTATTTATCACTTGCCAATTGAAGGTCTTGACCAAATACAAATGGTGGGGGTAATGGCTTCAAGTTCCCCCTTTACTGCTATGCAGTCGGGAGGCATTGCTGAAGGACAAATTACAGTGACTGTGACAAATAATTCGTTAACCCCATTGGATAATCTTATTGTTGGTGTAAAACTGCCCGATGGATTGACTGTGACTACTCCAAGCGGGAGTTCACAAATCAAGGGATTTGCATTGCATACAGAGCCGAACTCAAATGGGGCAACTGAGGTGATATTAACTGCTCCTGCTGACTATATAGTCCCTGTTGGAGAATCTCGTACCTTTACATTAACCGTGCAAGAAAATAAGCCGTGTCCCAAATTAGAATCCATTGCATTGGCTTATGCGGAAGTTCCTATTGAAGTAGGAAGCGATTGTGGTACGGGAACTTGTACAGTACGTGCTCAAACGGATTGTGATACTATTGAATTACAACGTTTACGCCAACCTGTAATTGTGACTATTACAGGTGACGATACGGTATGTGTTGGCAACGAAGTAATTTTGACCGCTTCGGGAGCAAATAGTTATATTTGGGATGATAATACAACTGGTGCAACAAAAAGTGTTGCATATCCTAAAACAACATACCACGTAACAGGATATGTGGACGAATGTTCGGATACAGCAGAACACACCATTACTTTTGTAGAACGATTGACACAACCGCAATTAGTCTTGGTGGTTAATGCAGATACCATTACTAATGGAAAAATCCAATATTCTGATTGGGCTACTATGGGTGAACAAATTATTCACGCAATAAGTGATGTGGAAGGCACATTGACTAAAATCAGCGAGCCTAACGATGGCAGATGTGGAATCTATGAATATCAATATACCATTACAAATCAGTGTGATTCTCTTACTACAAGCATTACCTTTGAAGTTGAAAATTGTGATACCACAACGTGCGAAGACGGTGATTTAGTTGTAATAGATGGTAAGCCCGGTTATTCTTTGGAAGATTTAGACGCTCTGAAAGGATATGTACAAGAGGGCGCAACATTACAACCTTCTTCTGATGGAGGGTTTACGATAACAATTCAGACTAATTGTGGCGAAACGACCTATACGCTTAATAGTTGTTTTCTTGATAATGCCGATATAAATAAAGACGGCGTTGTCAATAATGCCGACATTGATAGGTTGGCAGAACTGATATTGGAGCAAACAAATTGTCAAAACAACCAAAATAATTAATGCTATGAAAAAGATTGTCGCTTTATTTATCACGACAATAATGTCGTGTGTACTATACTCTCAAATATTTGAGTATGAATGGAAAGATATTACCCCTGACGATTTCAGTATGACAATTGCTCAATCTGTGGGTACAAAAGGTGGAAATGTTGTTGTGGCTACAAAAGAAGGATGGCTTGCAATGTCATCTGACACAGGAAAGACATGGAAACAAACATATAGTCTAAAGGGACAAGGATTAGATATGCTTACAGGATTAGATGAAGTTTCATATCAACCTTTAGCATTTAAGTTTGCCAAAGATTCTCTTCACGGAATTTTCGCTTCTGTATCTAAAGAAAATGGGAATTTTAT
>JAEEQV010000418.1:0-2237 GCA_016285445.1 Bacteroidales bacterium | reverse complement strand
AATATGACCGACAACGGCAACTATTCCAAACAATAACTGCAAGTTAACATACATTGGCGTGTGTGGCAAATAGGGAAAAAATACTACCAATTTTGCCGCAATGTATGCTTTCAGCACATCAATAACAAACACAGGTATGGCCGCTTTTGCCCCTAATACACGGAATGTATTGGTCGCTCCGGCATTGCCACTCCCCTGTTCACGCACATCAATGCCATAAAACAGCTTTCCTACCCACACCGACGTCGCTATGGAACCAAGCAAATAGGAAACGACAGTAGCGATTATAATATACCAAAAATCCATATCCTACTGATTACATACAGGACAATATGCCTTTTTCACTTCAGAGTTTTCAAACATCTGGAATGAGAGTTTTCCCGTATCTACCAATTCGCACAAACGGGCTTTGTTCATTTCCGACGCACGTTTCAATGCATCGACAAATGCTTGGGTATGGAACATATAATCGGTATGTGTACACATCGAAATAAACACAAAAACAAAATCTTCACTAATGTTTGGAAGATTTATCATCTTCGACATCACACTCAACGGATAGTCATAATCGCCCATTCCGACGAAGATTGCAGCCAAATTCAACGCGCCCTTCCAATCGTAATCATCAATTTCTATAATATCCTTAATTCGTTCAAAAGCCGCATTCACAAACTCATCCTCGTTTGCAACCTTGAACGTCTTATTCAGGTTTTGTAATGACTTAATTTGCAATTCCAGATTCAGCGGGTCAATTGCATATTTTGGCAAAACGGAAATCAACTGAGCATCAATCTCCTTCTGCATTTCTGTCACATAATACTCATTGTCAATAGTTTCCAGTTTTAAACGAGCATACACAAGATTTCTTCTCACATAAAAATTGTCGGGACTTAAGGTATTCAAACGACGCATTTCCTTCAAGAAACGTTCGTCGGTCTCCATATTGTTTACCGTATATTTCAGCCACATTTTATTGACTTGCATACCCGCATACTGAGGTTTATCGGGCACAGTCATCTTGTCAACCACCGTCTTGGAATATCGTCCCGACAAAACTTGCTGCATAATATATTTTTGAATGGCAAGTCCTAAATCCTCGTTGTATTCGTTCAATGCCTTATGAAATTTATACAACGTGTATGCCTGTTCCTGACGTACCGACGTTATATCATATTCCACAACGATTTTCACTTCTGCAAAGCGATGTTTTGAGAGCAAACCGTCCATCTTTTTCAGGTTGTCGCCCTTCGATATGTAAGCCAAAACTTCTTCGCGCGACTTCGTTTTTAAGAATTGCCAATCGGTAGCCACGATATCGGTATAGAACAAGTCCCACGAATCCTTGCTTCTCGTTGAAATAGGTGCGGAATTATGCGAATATGCGGCGATTGCACTTACAATACTGCTGATTCTCTCACCACGAATCTGCATATTTTTTTCAGGATTTCCGTCAATCGAAGAATATGCCGTCACAATGAACGCAAGCGGTTTGAAATCAGGCTGTTTCATAGAATCAATGAATGCCGCGATATCAGATTCACGATATTGTGATTTTCCAATTTCAAAAGGAATAATGAAACTAATAGTATCTTTTTCAACCTTAGGCGTATAAATAAATGTATTATAGCGAGTTACCGTGTCAGGGAAGGGCAACATTTCTGGGATGTTGAATCCCTCGATCTTTTTATCGAAACTTGGAGTCAAGGTTTTACATAAATGCTTATCCTTGATTACAAGCACATTATATTCGTAATCGGTAACACCTTCGGGCAACTCACCAAGCAAAAGACGAAGTTTTGTATTAGAATTTCGACCAGCATAGATATTCAATTTGTCAAAATCCTTTACATAAATTGGCTTGGTCATAAAGCCACGGCTTGGCAACTGGTTGTTGACAACATTTTCGCCACTGCAAGGATATTGTTTCATATTCACGATGTCAACTGCGATTGCATCAGTCGGATCCTTCATCAACTTCTTCAATGACTTGTAGTCTGAAGTTTCAAAATAGATTTTGTTACGTTCGATTGTCACCATTGAACGCAAATTTTCAATTTCCTTGAACTTTGCACACGCTTTACACGCTTTTGCATCGTACCATCCAACGCCTTGTGTAGAACCAGAAAGTTTCAATCCCGATGCCTTAATATCTTTCTTCGACGCAGTGTTCAAATTGTAGTTACCCACACTGACAGAGATATACATTTTTTTCCCCGTCTTATCAATGCTACAACCTA
>JAEEQV010000036.1:0-12141 GCA_016285445.1 Bacteroidales bacterium | reverse complement strand
AAGCGTGTATAGTATCACAATTGAAAAACCTAATACGTAGGCAAGTATGTATTTTACAATGTTTTTCTCGTCAGCAACAAATTGCGTTACAAGAAAATAGAAACAGCAAATGAACCAAAGTCGTGTGAGTAAATATTTGAAAGACACAATTGGCATTTCGGAAACCAAACTCGTCAGCAATAACCAACCAAGATACACGTAAATGCAAATGCTCACAGGGTGTTTCAGCACTTCTTTGTCAAATCGTCTTTCGCTCAACAGTTTGAGTAAAAATACACACATTGCCAAAAATATGAACGGTTCCGTCGGTAAGCTCATATTGATTGGTGTGTTAGGGAGAAGTTCCGACAACTCAATGGAGAGTGGCGTACAGAACATTATGATAATCAATAATTTGTCAAGTGCCAAGAATGCGAGAAATCCTAAGGCGAGTGCGAAAGGAACGAGTGTGACAAGGTACGATTCGTTCCAAAGTCCCACCATACTGGCAATTATGAAGAGAATTGCAGTAATATAGAGACACAGAATCGTTTTTTTCTCCGAAATCACTGTTGAGATTGTTCTAAAGCTTCTTCCTGACGACGATAATCTTTGACTAATTCAAGGAATATCAATACTATAAACGTGAAAATGAATGTCGCAATTGTTGAAACCACAACAATGACGGCACGTTTCGGTTTCGCTTTCTTGTCGGACTTGGTCGCTTTGTTTACGACAAAATAGTGTGTCAGAATTTGTTCGGCGTCAACTTTTGCCTCTTTGTATTTTTGGTTCAGGGCGCTGAGTTGTTCGCTTTCAAATTCAAGGAAATCGCGGAGCGAAACGTATGCGGCGCCATATTTTGCAAGCGTGTCAAGCTGTTCCTTGATTCGTTCGGCACCTTTGGTATTGCCCGAAGCCACAGCTTGAGCGTAAGCCTCGTTCACTACCTCCGACTGCGATTCGTAATCGTAGATTCCTTTTTCCATAATTCTACGAAGGGAATCCTTGAACATACTGATTTGTTCTTCTTTTGCTTTGTACTCGTATTCAACGATTTGCAAAGCTTCTTTTGCACGTTTGTGTTCCATTGCATTCATTACGGTGTCAATGAGCGTTGCAATGTCGTTTGCTATCAACGCTGCCGTGTCGGGATTCGCGTCGAGCACCGAGATTTCAACGGCCATATATTCGGTACGTTTGTACGAAATACGTTTCTGATATTTCTTCAGCATTTTGTCGTTTGGATATTTCACATGTGCCGAGTCAATATCATAGTGTTTCCACAAATTGTATTTGTGGATTATTTTTGCACGTAATTCGTCACTGTTCAAAACCTGCAAAAGTTGTTCGGTTTCTTTGTCCTCGCCATACATTGATTCCTTCTTGGCAGCGTCTTTCGTGGCAATCAACTCTTGTGAGATTGACAACGACGGAGCTGGGTACACAATCACATTTGAGCGATAGAGCGGCGTTATCAGGAATGAAACGACAATGGCGACAACTGCACCGATTATCGTGGTGATAATCAACGGCTTTTTATAATGAAAAACTTTGTATATTAAATCGTTGGAATTGAAAGAATAGCGTTCGTTGTTCTCCATTTTTATTCGTTTTTAAATAAACCAAATAATTCTGCGTCAATCTTGTTTACAATCTTGCTGAAATCTTCAGGATTGTCGATAAAATTGATAGAATCTGTGTCTATAACGAGAATTTTTCCCAAATCGTATGATTTTACCCACGTCTCGTAACGGCGGTTCAAACTTTCCAAGTAATCAATTCTGATAGCGTTCTCGTATTCGCGTCCTTTACATTGGATACGTTTCACCAACGTAGGAATCGATGCCTTAAGATAAATCAACAAATCGGGTGCCTGGAGCAGTTGTTCTACTTGACGGAACAAGGAGAAATATGTCTCGAAGTCGCGTGTCGCCATAAGTTTCATTCCGTGCAAATTAGGGGCAAAAATATAGGCGTCTTCATAGATTGTTCTGTCCTGAATGACGTCTTTTCCCGAGTTGCGGATATTCATAATGTTTTGCAGACGACTATGCAAATATGAAATTTGCACGTTGAACGACCACGCTTTCATATCTTGATAAAAATCGTTCAGGTACGGATTGTCGTCAACCACTTCGTAATTCGGTTCCCAACCATAATGTTTTGCCAACATTTTCGTCAATGTTGTTTTCCCAACGCCGATGTTTCCTGCTATTGCTATATGCATATTATAATTTTTTTAAGTTTACAAAAATACAAAACTATTCTATTTGAAAGAATTTCAACTTGGAAATATTCATCAAAGAAACGTTTGTATAATAAAAATGTAAAATGTCTTGGTACGAGTATCCTTGTCTGGCCATTTCCATAGCGCCTTCCTGCGACATTCCCACGCCGTGCCCGAATCCTTTTCCGTAAATCACAATCTCGTTTTCGCGCGAGTCAATGCAGAAAAAGGTCGATTTCAGTTTCCAGTCGGTACGAACAGTGGTGAGCAAGAGGAGAGAATCGGTACAATCGGTTGCAAGATATTTTTTCCGATTGAATTGGTCAAACGACAAGTCGGCCGAATCAGAAATTGGATAACCCTTTTTCTTGAGATATTCTTCCCATTGGTCACGTGGAATTGTTTTGGTCCATGTGTAACTTGGTTGACCAACGCTAAATGGGTCTTCCTTTCCCCGAAGATAGGGGATGCGCTTGTTCCAAACGTCTTCGCTGTTACACGATTCTCCACCAGAATTCGAATAAAATGTGGCTTCTATCAAATTACGATTTTCGTCAACCAACACAAGTCCTTGGGTTGCTTTGGTTGCTTCGACAATGGCTTTGCTGTATCGACAACGACCCACGTATGCCTGACAATGCACAGCGTCGCATAGGTTGTAACCTTGTTTGAGATGACGTTTGTAAAAATTCGCTGCATACGTTCTGCACAAGATTGCCTGTGCCTTGTAGTACGCAATATTGGCCTTTGCTCCACCTTCGGATTCCACTACGCCGGCAATGTATTTTTCAAAATTTACGTCGTTGATGAGCACGAGGGAATTTCGGCTAGTTTTTATGTACAAGTCGTTGTCGTATTCCCGTGCCTTGATTTTCCCGTTATGAAAGCGAATCTGGAAAATGTTGTCCTGCGTGTTGCCACGAAAGAGAATAAGGGTGTCGGCCGTAAAAACTTCGTTTTTTACCGTAATGTATATCTTGTGATTTTTCCTTGAAATAGTGGCGGATTGCGATTCTTCTAATGAGCAGATTATCTTGTTCTTAGCGACAATATCGTATTTTCCTGATTTGGCAAAAAACACGCAGTTTTCAATCTGTTTATCCGAAAAAACGCGAATGTTGATATTTTGGCTCACACCAATACACGCAAGAAGTAAAAAAAAGATTGTGAGCCGTAATTTCATCGTAATAAAACGTATCTAACTAAAAATCAATGTGTTAATAAACTTGATAACCTTGTGCTAAAATACAAAAAAAATTGAAATGCGTTTCTTTTTATTTATTATGTTACTTTTTCCCGCCGAAGACAAAAAGTAAAAGAAAACTTCTTAATTTTGAACTCCAAACATTTTTGATTTTGAAACATTTGCGTTTCATACTGCCCATTCCCTTTTTCCTCCTCTCGCTCGGGGCGGTGGGGCAAAAGGATTGTAAATGTTTTTGGGTGGTGCTTGACGAGGGAATTGAAATAGGGACCTTGTTGAGTGGTGATAATATAGAGAAATTTCATTACGGCAATAAATCTTTTTATAGAATAGAACCACTAACATCGAGTTGTTCTGTAATATTATTAGACACCATTGGTGGGAATAATAAGTCTTGGAGAACTATTTTTATTAATTGGCGTGGAAATAATAACTATAAAAATCATATAAACACTTGTTTGTATGACGGCGTAATAGAAATTCCTTGGTCTACGATTCCATATTTGTATGATTCAAGTGGATTTAATTATTTCATAGATGTTGACTTGCAGCCATGTGAGTCGTTTGAATCATTTCTGAAAAAATATAGGAAAGGCCTTTATATGCCATACAAACAACCTGTTTTCCCCGAAAAGACAAACAACTACGAAGCCGACGGCTTCAATTCGTTGAGAGAGTGGTAATGGTTTTCATTAAAAACAAAAAGTAAAAGAAATCTTTTTATTTTTGAACTTTAAACAATATTTTTGTGTAACGAATAAAAAAACAAAATATGAGAATACAGAATCTTAAAAACGAAATGAATCCTTCGAAAGTGTTGCTTTGTTTCTGCTTAGCGGCAGTTTTTATGTTTGCCTTCACGCCGAATAATCCGAAAGAGGATACAAAAATTGCAACCCTGCAGGCTCTTTTGGATTCTAATATGGTGAGTGCAAGTGGAGTAGGATTAGGTGATTTTCAAGAATATTGCGTCGAACTTTCTTTGAAAAATAATACGTCTAATACTCTATCCTTTTATATTGAACCTGGACGAAAACTGATTTGTTCTGACAGTTCAATGCAAGATATTTTAATTGTAAAAAGGCTGGAAGTGCAGTTATCTCCTTCGCAATCGGTCAAAAAACAAGTATATGGTTTTTGTTGCAGGGCTCATAGAAGTTCACCGAAAAAGGGCATACCGTTTTTAATAGGTAAAATGGCAGAAAAAGAATTAGTGGCGGTGGCGGAATATATAAGTAAAGTCGATAGTTTGCCAATCCAAAAAATGCAAGATGTTATATGGTCAATATCGGATAATCGCACATTGACTATCAACCCCAAAGAAGAAAATGCAGATGTAAGAGGGTTGGTATTACTTGCCGCACATGAGAAAAAGATTGAATATCCTTGGTATACCATAGAATATGGCAATAATAGAGATACAACTTTGTTATATGCAGATAATTATTCGAAGTTGGTGGGTGAAATTACCTATCGGGTGCGGACAAATGGTCCTTGTCAGGTATTTCTCCGAAATGATAAAGGTCAGGTCGTGAAAATATTGGCAAAAGATATGTGGAGAAATTCGGGTATATATGCGTTTGATGTCAATCTTGTTGTGAAAGACTGGCCCAAAGGTGAATATCACGTAATAGGACGCCAAGAAGGAAATATCATATTGTTCGATAAGAAATTCGAATTACAATAGTTTTGATTTGTGTCTTCGTATGATACGACGAGGTTGATGGGGAGATGCGAATAATTTTGCATTTCTGCAATTATAATTCTTTTCGAATATTTTGTTCTCTATGCACAACGACAACCTGAACGGGAAATGTTTCTTTGACGTATTTTGCCAATTGTTCTGCAAAATACACCGAACGGTGTTGTCCGCCTGTACAGCCAAAGTTTATCATTAAATGTGTGAAATCACGTTCCATATATTTTTTAACGCTTTGCGAAGCGAGGGAATAAACACTATTAAGAAACTCTTCGCATTCGTTTGGGTAATTTGCAAAGAACTCAATTACAGGTTGTTGCGTGCCGTTTACGGTTGCGTATTCTTTGTATCGTCCAGGATTTGGCAATGCGCGGCAATCGAACACAAAACCGCCGCCATTTCCGCTCGTGTCCTCGGGATATCCTTTCTTAAATGAAAAACTTGTGATTTCTACGGTAAGCATTTTTATGAATTTTATTCAATCGTTAATACATCTAATTGATTTATGAGAGTAGAAAGATACGGAATGGAAATAAGTTTCTGAATCACAGGCAGTTGCTCCTTCAAATTAGCCAATGCTTGGGGAATACTTTGAATGAAATGTTCCTTTCGTTGTATGTATCCTCTAAATCCGTACGCGCCAAGGGTTTGTAAGATTCTGATAAAGACAAATCCTTGAAATTGCTCACGAAATTCTTTCTCGTCTATTGCAATGTGTTTTTTGAGTTCCTGAACGTAATATGAAAGCAGTTTTTCACGCGTTTCGTTCGACAGGTTTGCCTTTGCCTGATACAAAAGCGACACCACGTCGTATTGCAACGGCCCTTTCATTCCGCCTTGAAAATCAATGTAACCTAATTCATTGTCATTCAGCAAGATATTTCGTGCTTGAAAATCTCGGTACATAAAAAAGTCCCGTTTTGCCCGTTCGAGAAAATCAAGGATTGTTTCAAAATCTTCCTCTAACTTTTGGTCGTTACATTCTATTCCGCTGATTTTCAGGTAATAGTATTTGAAATAATACAAATCCCAGCGCATTGCCGTTCTATCAAACTCCTGACGGACAAAACAACGGGAGAAATCAATGTGTTTTCCGCCTTGTATTTGTATCTGTATCAAATCTTTAAGTATTCGTTGGTATAAGGTTTCGGTTTCTTCGGTGGAAAGTTGCTTTTTTGCCGTCAATACGTCGGTAGTGCCCAGGTCTGAGATAAGATATATCGTGTTTTCGTCGTTTATGGCAAACACTTCGGGAACGTTTATGCCAGATTCTTTGAGTTTCTTGCTGAAATACACGAACGTCTCATTTTCGTCGGGATTTGAGCCGTAGCACGCAAGAATGGGTGTTTCGCTCTTTCTGAATATTCTATAATAACAGCGTGACGAACCGGCGCCGGGTAGCAACTCTATTTTCTCGATAGGGGTGGAAAACCTTGTGTTGTAAAGTTGAATGACGTGTTCTTGTATCGTAATATTCATTTTTCCTTAATGATATCTTTATTATAATGCATTCATACTCAATATTTTGTGTTGTAGAGCAATGAAAATATCTTCTACTAATTGATTGTGTAAAAATAAAAAAAACAAGAAATCAATGATTGTTTCTGACGCTCTAATTCAACGAATTTTTTAATTCTGGATACATGTCGGTAAATTTCTCGTATTGCCAGCAGATAGTCATAATAATTTGAAAGTCAGATGTTTGTAGCAAAAAATCGTCGCTAAAATTGCAGAAAGCAATGAATCTGTCAAAATATTCGTCGGGAATGTGTGTCATTTCAACGACCATCGCCTTGTTGAATTTCTTGTTTATAATCAAGATATTTTCCTTGTGCGAGAGCAGTTCCGCTGCTTTTATCGCGTTTCGTGCGTGACGGTTGGTCGCATTGTATAATTCGGTGATAGCCCCCGTATAAGTGTAACTTAGTTGGCCGGGTTGATGATTGTTGACGGGCAAGAATGGCTCGTGTTCCAGGTTGAGTTGCAACGAGTCTTCGGTCGGTTTCATAGCCAACACTTTTTGCGTTAATTCTTCGTAGGAATAGGGGAAATATTTGGTAATGGCACCGATTTCGTAAATTTGAGGAATGAGGAAAATGTTTGCGTGATTGTCAATCGTCACAATGTGTTTTGCCCAATAATAGCCAATAAATGAGAAGATAAGCGTATCGCCAGGAAAAGAATATATTTCAAATGTTCCCGACGAATTCGACTCGGTGACGGTGTGCCGAGTGATGTTTTCCACATAGACGTGGGGCAATACGAGTTTCGTGTCGTTGTCGAACACTTTCCCCGAAAATATTTTCTGAGCAAATCCAACCGAAGTCAGACAGATGAGAATTACTATGGTACAGAATCTTTTCATTGAAAATATTGTCGTGCAAATATACAATTATTTGTCTTTGTTGATAACTAATGAAAAACTCCCCGTTATTGTTGGTGTAGTATCTACGATTGATTTATACCTTTGTTTGAATAATCAAAGTAAGTGATTAAATGGTTAAAATTGATTTTAAAACGATATTAGCCAAGATTTGGCACGTTGTGAAATCGGTTTTTCGTTGGTTTTGGGCTAAGGGAAAACCCGTGTATGTAAAAGCGTATCGTTGGCTTTTGTTCCTTATTTTGCTTTTGTTTTTGTATGTGACGGCGGTAGAAATCAACTTCTGCAACTTGTTTGGCTATTCTCCGTCGATTTCGGAGTTGCGAAATCCGAAACAGAATGTCGCGTCGGAGGTGTATTCGGCTGACGGTAAGTTACTTGGACGATTTTTCTATGAAAATCGCACGCCTGTGGAATACGACGACTTGTCGCCATTGTTGATAAAAACATTGATAGCAACCGAGGACGCTCGTTTTTATCAGCATCACGGCATAGATTTCAAGGCGTTGTTGCCCGTGATGAAGGATATGTTGCGTGGAAATCCTCGTGGTGGTAGCACTATTACGCAACAGTTGGTGAAGAATCTTTTCAAGACTCGCCACCAAGACCACGGTTTGTTGGGGAAAATTCCAGGTGTGAAAATGATAGTGGTCAAGTCGAAAGAATGGATTTCGGCGGTGCGAATCGAGATGCACTTTACCAAGGAGGAATTGCTTACCTTGTATTTCAATACGGTTGATTTCGGTAGTAATTCCTATGGCATTAAGGCGGCTTCCAAAACATTTTTCAATAAGTCGCCCAAAGATTTGGATGCCAATGAATGTGCCGTTTTGATTGGTATGTTGAAAGCTCCCACGGCGTATAGTCCCGTGTTGAATCCCGATCGCTCGTTAGACAGAAGGAATGTGGTGCTTGGCATTATGAAACGCGACAAGGTGATTTCAACTGACGAATACGTTCAGTTGGTGAAGGAGCCGATTCGTTTGCAATATAAGGTTGAAAGTCCTATCGAAGGTATTGCGAATTACTTCCGACAAGCCGTGTATGCGTATTTGAAACCGTGGTTGAAGGAAAACGACCTTGATATTTATTCCGATGGTTTACGGATTTATACCACGCTTGATTATACAATGCAGATGTATGCAGAAGAAGCAATGGCAAAGAACATGAAACGTGTGCAAAAACAGTTCGATGCGCATTGGAAAAATCAAAATCCTTGGATTGATGCCAACAAGAAGGAATTGCCGAATTTTATTGACAACGTGGTGCGTAAATCGTGGTATTACAGCCGTCTTGACGCAAAATATAAGGGTAATAAGGATTCTATCGATTATTATATCAATTTGAAAAAGCCACAAAAACTCTTTTCTTGGCACGGCGACATTGATACGGTGTGCAGTTTTGTGGAAGCTACAAATTATCTGAAACGATTCCTTCATTCTGGTTTGGTTGCCATCGACCCTGAAACAGGTGCCGTGAAAGCGTATGTGGGCGGTTTGGATTTCAATCATTTCAAATATGATAATGTGAAATCTATGCGTCAGCCTGGCTCTTCGTTCAAGACCTTTGTCTATACTGCCGAAATGGCAAATGGCTGGTCGCCGTGCGACAGTTTGGTCGATGAACCTATAACGATTCGCTATGAGGAAAAAGGCGAGAAAAAGACGTGGGTGCCTCGAAATGCTGACAGAACGTATGTTGGCGGGAACGTGGGCTTGAAATATGCATTTGCTCATTCCTTGAATACCATCAGCGTTCAACTGACGCAAAAAATCGGCGTGGAGACGGTCATAAACCAGGCACACGAAATGGGTATAAAATCTCCGTTGGATACTGTTCCGTCCATTTGTCTTGGCTCGATCGACGTTTCGCTGCTGGAACTTACCGATGCCTATTGTCCTTTGCTGAACAATGGCTATCGCGTTGAACCAATGTTTGTTACACGCATAGAAGACCGTGAGGGAAATGTGTTGAAAGTTTTTGAGCCCGAAAAGGAGAAAATTCTTGATTCGGTGACGGTTTTCCTGATGCAACAGATGTTTATCGCTTCGTTACGTGAACCATATGGCACGACGCAGAATTTGTTCAGTTACAAATTGTTTAACTATGAAACCGATTTTGGCGGAAAAACGGGTACGTCATCGAATTACTCCGATGGCTGGTTTGTGGGCGTTACGCCTCATTTGGTCGTAGGTTCGTGGGTAGGTGCCGAAGAACGATGCGTGCATTTCCGTACGTCGTCGTTGGGCGAAGGTGGAAAAACGGCTTTGCCAATGTACGGTTTATTTATGGAAAAAGTCATTGCTGATACAAGTTTTGCACAATATAGAGGTCGATTCCCACGTACATTGCGCGGTTTGAAAAATCGTCCATATTCTTGTCACACGCTGTTTGTGCCAAAAGATTCTGTATCAGTCGATTCTGTTGGTCATACCGATGGCGTCGATGAAGAAATTAATATAAAAAAATAACAGGTATGAAAAGATTGTTAAGTGTTTTAGTTGTTGTTTGCTGTACCTCGCTTGTAATGGCACAAGAAGCGTATTTTGACATGTATAAGGCGAAAGATTGGGATAAATTAGAGAAGAAAATCGTTCCCGCATTGCAAAAACAACCCAAAAACATTGTGGTCAATTACGTTGCGGGATTGATGTATGCTCACGAGGAATATCCCAAGGTAGATTACGATAAATCGTATAATTGTTTGGTGACGTCGAAATTGGAATTGGCTCGTTTGTCGGCTGAAGAACGAAATAAGTATTCAAAATATGTGACGCAGAAAAAGATTCAAACGGCGTTGGATACAACGTGTAATCGCCTGTATGACAAAACAATACATTCAAATTCCATTGGTGCATGCAACGCATTCTTGAATAATTACAAGAAAGCGAAACAAGATTTGATTGATGGCGTGATAGCGTATAGAAATACTTTGGCGTTTGTGGATGCACAGAAGCAAAACACGGCGGAGGCATATCAGTCCTATGTAGTGAATTATCCTAATGCAGCCGAGGTGTCCGTGGCAATGAAGCGACGTGATAAATTGGCATACGAGGATGTTCTCAAAAAGAATACGTGCGAGGCGTTTATGGCGTACATAAAAAATTATCCAAATAGCGAATACACGCCGCAAGTACAACAATTGTACGTTGACAAAATTTTTTCGGAAAAAACTGGTGGCGGAACATATTCAGAATATGAACAATTTGTGAAGGCAAATCCTAAAAACAAGATGGCTGTTCCTGCAATTCGTAAAATGATGGAACTTGCTAAAAGTCAGAATGATATGGCTCTTATGATGAAGACGGTGGAATATAGTCGTGATATTGATTTTGAGCATACATTGTATGATTTTTATAAGGAATTTACCCGTGATGGTGAATCGCTTACCTTGTATTATTTTTGTGATTTATACCCACGCACTTTTTTGGACACCTTGGTTGCAAAAGATGTGAAAATAGCGGCGAAAGGTGATGCATTGGAACTTATTGAACCTTACGATTCCGCAAAATCTTATCGGTTGTTCACGGAATACATAAAAATGGCGGCACCAAAGGATAAGGCATTTGTCGTTCTACAAAAGCTGATTTCTGCTGATGTGGCTGCAAAAAATTGGAAGAAAGCATTGAAGACGGTGAATACCTATAAGCCATATTTTGGCAATAACAATAAGGAAATCAACAATTTAATTCAAATCTTGTCGGCTACCGATGATAAAACCGTCACGCTTCAGGAATTTCCTTCCACTATCAATACGAAAGAGGGAGGCGAATATTCACCCATAATCACTGCCGATAATAAATATCTTTATTTCTGCGGAAAAAATCGTCCCGATAATATTGGTGGCGAAGACATTTTCGTCTCGGAATGGCAAAATGGCGACTGGGCGAAGCCCTCACTCGTGAGGGAATTGTCAACGCCAATGACGAATGAGGCGGTCATTAGTGCAAGTACCGACGGAACGAAACTCATATATTTCAAGGAAGGGGTCATTTATTCGTCGGAAAAGGGTTCCATGGGTTGGGAAGAAGGCAGAAGCGTTTCCGATGCCATCAACAATGCCCGTTGGTCGGCCGATGCAATGATTACAAGCGACGGAAATGCTATCATTTTTGCTTCGGTGCGCGATGAAGGATACAATCTGTTTAGCAAACAAAATGCGAGTCTGGGTGTGTACCACGGTGCCATTCAGCATCAATCCGATATATATGTGTCGCTGAAGACTGCCAAAGGCTGGAGCAAACCAATAAATTTGGGGCCGACAATCAATACTATTTATACCGATAGAAGTCCGTATCTACATCACGATATGAAAACCCTGTATTTTAGTTCCGACGGTCACGGTGGTTTGGGAAATTTAGACGTGTTCGTTTCCACTCGTTTGGCCGACACATGTTGGGATTGTTGGAGCGAGCCAATAAATTTAGGTAAGGAAATAAATTCTTCGGAAGAAAACTGGGGATATAGAATCGCACCCAATGGTAAGGATTTTTATTATGCAGCACGCGAAACTGGTGCAAAACAAAATGACTTGTGGTACATAACCATTCCCGAGAAATATCGTCCTGAAGCCGTGGTGAATGTTACGGGAAAAATCACCGACAAACAAGGGAAACCCATTGAAACACAGATAGTTTGGGAAGATT
>JAEEQV010000417.1:0-2250 GCA_016285445.1 Bacteroidales bacterium | reverse complement strand
AGTTCCTTTCGAATTACACGTCGCTATTCATTATAGCCATTGCCATAATCACGGCATTTTTCCCGACGTTGTTCGTGTGGGTGAAAGGTGATATTCAGTCATTGATTTTAGGATTAATCATGTTGTCGATGGGAATGACGTTGACGACGGATGACTTCAAAATTCTGGTCTCCAAACCTGTTGACATTATTGTTGGTGCGTTGGCTCAATATACCTTGATGCCGACAATAGCATTTACGTTGACTAAAATTTTTGGACTTGATCCTGCCATAGGCGTGGGTTTGATTTTGGTGGGTTGTTGTCCTGGTGGCGTTTCGTCAAACATTATGTCGTTTCTGTGTCGTGGCGATGTGGCGTTTTCGGTGGGGATGACGACGGTTACGACCTTGTTGTCGCCAATCGTCACGCCAATTTTGGTGCTGTTGTTGGCTGGACAATCCATTGACGTTGATGCGTGGGGAATGTTTCGTTCCATTCTTTTGGTTACTTTGTTGCCCGTGACAATAGGTTTTTTGTTGAATTTTTTCTTTGGCAAAAAGGAGTCGTTCGGCGAAGTGCGAAAAATTATGCCGGGCGTATCGGTGTTGGGATTGGCATGTATAGTCGGCGGTGTAGTCGCTGTGAATGGCAGTCATTTCTTTACGTCGGGACTTGTGATTTTTGTCGCTATATTTTTCCATAATGCGATTGGATATTTGCTGGGCTTTATTGTGGGAAAAGGTTTGCGGATGGGTACGGCAAAAAATCGTACGATTGCAATCGAAGTCGGTATGCAAAACGCTGGCTTGGCGACTAATTTGGCTACGAAACATTTTACAGCTCTTCCCGAAGCAGCCGTTGTGGCAGCCGTTTCGTGTGTGTGGCATTCAATTTCGGGAACGATCCTTGCAAATCTCTTTGTCCGTTGGGACAACTACAAATCCAAGAGAGGTTAAATCAATTATTTCGGGTATAAGATTGGGGATATTGGGGTGAATTTTGCTCCGTTTTTCTGAAAAAATCGTAATTTGCAAACGAAAATTAATACTGAAATAATTACAAACAGATATAAAATGAGAAAATTTTTATTTGTCTTACTTGGCTCGTTTTTAATTTTTAATGTCGTTGCACAAAATAATCAAGATTACGGAACGCAAATTCCGAATAGTGACTTTGAATCACCATGGCAAACTTATAGTGGTGGAAACAAAAAACTTCTTGGAACAGAATATATATCGGGTAGCGAACCTTATCATTGGCATTCTTTTATGTCGGCACAAGGGGCAAGATTGGTGTTGTCTGCTGTGAAAAATCAAATAGCCCAAGATGGAAATACTCGTCCTGGTTCAACGGGAAGCAGTAGTGTGCGATTGTATGCTACAAAGACGTTGAGCGTTATTGCCAATGGTTCGTTGACAAATGGAAGAATGAACTGCGGTTCTACGTCGGCTTCGTCCAACGAAAATAATATTTATACGGATAGAGGCTCTGGCGATTTTAATATGCCGTTTACGGGACCTGTGCCTGATTCCTTGACTATTTGGGTAAGTTTTTACACGACGTCGGATGCGAATACGGCGGCAATTCACGCGGCTGTTCACGGCGATGCCAATTTTATATTGTATGGAAATGGTACTCAGTCGGACCAGTCTATGCAGGTTGCCAATGCAGAAATGAATTACAAAAGAACGACAACTGATAAAGGCACGCTAAAATGGGAACGAAAATCCATTCCGTTCGAGCCGATGGGGAATTGTTCCGAGATTAAGTATTTGCTGGTTTCAATGTCAACCAACAATGTCCCTGCAAATGGCTCGGAGAACGATGTGGTGTATCTTGATGACATTGTACTGATTTACAATCCTACGTTGCAAACGGGCGTGTTGGCTGAAACAACTTTCGAAGCGGAGCATAATACCGAAATTCCTATAGAGGTTCCGTTTACGTTGACAGGCTCAATGAGCGTAAGTAACTTGAATGTTGCTGCAAATCAGGTGATTGCGCAGTTGTCGGACGCAAATGGCAATTTCGACAATCCTATTGAGATAGGACGTGTCACAACCAACACGAGTGGCACGATTTCGGCGAAAATTCCTGGCTCGGTGGGTGACGGAACGTATAAGGTACGTGTTGTTTCAACCAACTATCCTATGACGGCGGAACCAAGTTCTTCGGAAATCTCGATTACTCGCTACTATACCATTGCATTTGCCGATTTGGATGAGAATATCGCCACGTTGCAAGGCGCAGGAAAATACTATGTGGCTAATA
>JAEEQV010000416.1:0-2253 GCA_016285445.1 Bacteroidales bacterium | reverse complement strand
GAAAGACCTTGTTATTATTGGGTGCGTTTTGCGTCGCACCATATATATTTGCCCAAAATTTCTTGTTTCCGCTTGATTTGCGACCAGCATATTTGTCGGCAAATTTCGGCGAATTGCGACCGAATCATTTTCATTCGGGATTGGACTTCAAGACGGACAAAGTTGAGGGAAAAGTCGTTCGTGCCGTTGATTCAGGCTACGTTTCGCGTGTGGGAATTACTCCAGGAGGCTATGGTCGTGTCTTGTATGTGACTCATCCTAACGGATATACGTCGGTGTACGCTCATCTAAAAGTGCTCGATTCCCGTGTGGATTCGTTGGTTATGGCGTATCAATATGAAAAACACGTGCAAACGGTGGATATGAGTTTTATGCCTGGACAAATTCCCGTAGAACGAGGACAGCAAATAGCATTGTCGGGAAATTCGGGTAGTTCGGGCGGACCGCACTTGCATTTTGAGATACGAAAGACTGAGAATCAGCATGCCTTGAATCCATTGTTGTTTTACAACATTCGTGATATCTCTCGTCCGAAAATTCTTCGTATTGGCGTGTATCCAATGGACACGAACAGTTTTGTGAATCATACACAGAAAAACCAGTATTTTGAGACCATATCGAAGGGAAACGGCGTGTTTGTGTTGAAAGATCCTATTACCGTTTGGGGCAATATTGGCTTTTCGGTGCAAGGGTATGACTATATGCCCGACCAGTCAAATATCTATGGATTTTATACGGTTTCATTGATTTGTAACAATCAGACAATATATTCTCGCACGATTGACGAGGTTGATTTTTCCACGACAAACGATATTAATAGTCTGATAGATTATGAGGAACGACTTCGTTCCAAACGGAATTATGAGCGAATGTGGGTGGAACCGAACAATGACTTGAAAATCTACACGAAATTGGTGAATAACGGCATTTACCAAACGACAGAAAACGATTCTGCCCAATGCGAGATTCGTGCGACGGATATTGCAGGAAATATGGCATCGATAGTGCTTCGCCTGCAACAAAATACTGTCGATTCGCTTGATGTGAGGACTATGCCGACAAAACAACTCCACAGTTGTGCCGACACATTTATTTATACGTATGAGAAATTCCAGTTCAAGGCGAAACCACGTACGTTTTTTAGCGATTTCACCTGTGCCGTGACGGTGGATGAGTCGAATCCCAAGAAACGGTATTTTTCAAAGCAGTATAAGGTTGAGACAGACCAAGTTATATTCAAAAAATCTGCAGAAATCATTATTCCTTACAATTTGCCAGATTCCTTGCAAGGAAAGGGAATTATAGAGAATTGTGGCAAAAAGACGCCAATAATGACGCGTGTTGATGACGAAGGTTGTGCCCACGCGTTTGTTAAAACGGGTGGAAAATTTGCTGTCGTGGTTGACACGGTTGCTCCAAGCATAAAAATCAGTCAGGAAAAGTTAAACGATATGACCAATCAGAGTTACATCTTGTTTAAGATGGCCGACAATTATTCAGGCGTTGCGAAATACAATGCCTATATTGACGGCGTTTGGCAAATTCTTGACTATGATTCCAAGAGTGGGGCGGTTTTCCTTTGGTTTGACCGAGCAAGAATGGAATTTGGCAAAAAACACACGTTGAGGATTGTGCTGGAAGACTTGTGTCACAACGTGTTTGAGCAAGAGTACGAGTTCTATAAGTAATTGACAATTGAAAATAAAAAACGTAGATTCTTTTGGAACCTACGTTTTTGTTTTATGGAAAGATAAATTCTTATTTAATCAGATTTTTTCCCGTCATTTCTTTTGGTTGCTCAATGCCTAAAATATGGCAGATAGAAGGAGCAACGTCAGCCAAGATACCATTTTCAACTTTGGCATCTTTGTTTGTGCTGATGTAAACGAAAGGAACTGGGTTCAATGAGTGAGCCGTGTTAGGCGTTCCGTCTGGATTGATTGCATTGTCGGCATTTCCGTGGTCGGCAATGATGATGGTCTCGTAACCCACCTTCTTGGCGGTCTCTACCACCTCGTTCACGCACTGGTCAACGGCCTTAACAGCAGCCTCGATAGCCTCGTAAACACCTGTATGGCCTACCATATCGCCATTGGCAAAGTTAACTACGATAAAGTCGTACTTATCCTCCTTGATGGCAGCCACCAACTTATCCTTAACCTCAAAGGCACTCATCTCGGGCTTCAAATCGTATGTGGCAACCTTAGGACTGGCAACCAAGATACGTTCCTCACCCTCGTAGGGAGCCTCACG
>JAEEQV010000035.1:0-12228 GCA_016285445.1 Bacteroidales bacterium | reverse complement strand
TTTGGCATAAGTTTTTCTAATTATTCTCGTACGTCGCACGACTTGCATACCAAAGTTTCGTCGGATTTTTTCAAGACATTGTATGACAAAGGTGCGTTTATAGAACAAACGTCGGAACAATATTATGACGAGGAAGCGAAACAGTTCCTTGCCGACCGTTATATTGTTGGCACATGCCCGAAATGTGGAGCCGAAGGAGCTTACGGAGACCAATGCGAAAAATGTGGTTCTTCGCTTTCGCCTGATGAATTGATAAATCCTGTGAGTAAGTTGTCGGGCTCTCCACTTGTGAAGAAACCAACAAAACACTGGTATTTGCCACTCGACAAACACGAGGATTTCTTGAGAAAATGGATTTTGGAAGATCACAAGGAGTGGAAATCAAACGTGTATGGACAGTGTAAATCGTGGTTAGACGGAGGTTTGCATCCGCGTGCCGTAAGCCGCGATTTGGATTGGGGTGTTCCGCTTCCGTTGCCAAATACCGAGGGAAAAGTGCTGTACGTGTGGTTCGATGCGCCAATCGGTTATATCACGTCAACACAGGAATGTACGCCAGATTGGGAAAAATATTGGAAGTCGGAAGATACGAAGTTGGTTCATTTCATTGGAAAAGATAATATCGTGTTCCACTGCATCGTGTTCCCCGTGATGTTGAAGGCTCACGGAGGCTACATTTTGCCTGATAATGTTCCGGCAAATGAATTTTTGAACTTGGAAGGTGACAAAATCTCTACTTCAAAGAATTGGGCTGTTTGGTTGAACGAATATCTGGAAGATTTTAAGGATCAACAAGATACGTTACGTTATGTATTGACGGCAAACGCTCCCGAAACCAAGGATAATGATTTTACGTGGAAAGATTTTCAGGCACGTAATAACAATGAATTGGTGGCAATTCTCGGAAACTTCGTGAATCGTGTGGTTGTATTGACGCAAAAATACTTTGCAGGCAAAGTTCCAGCCAAAGGTGAGTTGACAGATGTTGACAAACAAGTATTGGATGCAATTGCGGTTGCAAAGGAAAATGTTTCAAAAAACATAGAAAATTATCGGTTCCGTGATGCGTTGAAAGACGCTATGCAGTTGGCTCGTGTGGGCAATAAATATCTTACCGAGACAGAGCCATGGAAATTGATTAAGACCGACGAATCGCGTGTTGCGACAATTTTGAACGTTTGTTTGCAGATTACGGCAAATTGCGGAATCATTTTTGAGCCATTCTTGCCATTCTCAACAGCGAAAATCATGAAAATGATGAACTTGACCGATGCAAAATGGGTCGATGCGGGAAATTGTGAGATTATGCCGGTAGGTAAGGAAATCGGACAACCTGAGTTGATGTTCCGTAAAATTGAGGATGTCGAGGTTGATGCACAGATAAAACGTTTGGATGAAATCAAAAAAGCACGTGAAGCCGAGGAAAAGAAAAATGCACCTGTCGCTCCGCAAAAGGAAACTATTGTGTATGACGATTTTGCGAAGATGGATATTCGCGTTGGAACGATTTTGGCAGCCGAGCGTGTTCCTAAAACCGACAAATTGATGAAATTGACAGTGAATGTGGGAATAGATACTCGTACTATCGTGTCGGGAATCGCCGAACATTTTACTCCTGAAGAGTGTGTCGGAGCACAAGTGAGCGTGCTTGTGAACCTACAACCACGCACGTTGAAAAACATAGAATCGCAAGGAATGATTTTGATGGCAGAAGATGCTGACGGGAAATTACAATTCGTTGCCCCGAAAAAAAATGTAAAAGAGGGTAGTTCAATTTGTTAAAAAATAGCGAATAGTAAAAAAAAAGTATATATTTGCTTAATTTTGTTGAAGAAATTATAAATGAAAACGATGGCAAAACATATCTTAAGTACAGCAATAATGCTTGCTGCGATGTGTATTTACGCGTTTTCGCAAGACACCCACTTTTCACAATTCGATGCTGCTCCGTTGTATTATAACCCAGCTTTGTCGGGTGTAAATGAATGTCATAACAGAATTTATACGAACTACAAAGGGCAATGGGGAACGTATAGCACATTTATGGCTTCCTACGACCAGCATTTGGAAAAAGTGCAGTTGTTGGGCGGCAATATCGGCTTGGGTGGTTTGGTCGTTGCCGACTATTCGGGTGAAAATTCCTATGGCAATACACAAATAAAAATCTTGCCTGCGTACCATTATACAATAATTCCTGGCGTTTTGCGATTGTCAGGAGGTATGGATGTAACGTTCAATATCATGAGTATTGACGAGGAAACTGTTCGTTTAGGAGGAAACATAGACCCAGTAACGGGAAAATCTACTGCAGGTTGGACAGAATATGAGCATACTACTAGATTTTATGCTGATATGGGATTAGGCTTGAATGCCCAATATAATATCAATCCTACGTTCCCAATCAATTTTGGTGTAACATTCTTCCGTTTGTTCGGCTCTGGTGGCGGTGGCTTGGCAGTAGCAACAAATGAACAAGGCGACAATTATCGTAGATTTTCATTGAACGCAAATGCCGTTTGGCCAATAGATACAAGACTTTCATTGCTGCCAAGTTTCATTTATACAAACCAAAAAATGTATAATGAAATGAATGTGGGAACATATCTGAAATGCGCTATGGGCGAATACACTCCATTGATTGACGCAATTTATGGCGGAATGTGGTATCGTGTGAAAGATGCGATTATCTTCGGATTGATGTTTGATAAACCAATCAACAAGAATTGGACATTACAATTTGGTTTGAGTTATGATGTTACCGTTTCAAGTTATAGAACGTCAGACCATTGGGCTAATACCAAGAACGTCAAGGGTGATAGCTTTGAATTATCAGTGAAATTGTTGAATTGTAGAGCACCGATAGTTGTAAATCCAGAAGGTATAGTAAACGATCCATTCAGATAATCATGAAGCAAGTAACCCGCATTTCTTCTCTTATTGTAATTTGTATTGTTGCAACACTCTTGTCCTATGGACAGGGGAAAAAACAGTATTACGAGGCGTATATTGCTCTTGGTGATACCTGTTTGGCTCATGCAAACTACTATGGTGCTCATCAGGCATACGAAAAGGCGCTTGCTTATATCGACAATCCTAATATTGCATTTAAATGTGCCGAAGCATGTCGTGGATATCAAAACTATCCCGATGCGGAAAAATATTATCGAATTGCTATCTCAAAGGATTCCGTGACGTTCCGTTTGGCAAACTATTGGTATGCCGAAATGTTGATGTTGCAAGGAAAATACGACTCTGCACGTGTACAGTACGAGATTCATTACAAAATGAATAAAAACAAGAATGACTATTACACGAAACGTGCAAAAGAACAAACTACGGTTTTGACAAAGAGGATTTCCAAGGTCGGCGAATCAGTCGGTTTGGAAGTGAAGCATATCAATGAAAAGGGTGTCAATTCAATGTATGCCGAATATGCTCCGTGTCAATATAATGACTCTATATTCTTTTTCGCCGGAGTTCGTCCATTGGATGAAAAACTTGCCGACACGTCGTTCATTTATAGCAACTACTTGACGCGGGTAATGCAGGCGACTCGACGCAATGATTCTACGTGGTCGGATGTGAAAGTTGTGAAATCGTTGATTGATCCTAATGCTCACGTCAACAACCTTTCGTTTACCAAAGACGGAAAAACGGCATATTTTAGCAAATGTTTCGGTTATAATTGCTCAATTTACAAAGCCGACTTTGATCCGAAGTTTATGGATTTTTCAAATATTACAAAATTGCCGGCTCCTATCAATATGTCGCAAACGAGCAATACCACTCCGCAAATCGCGTACACGCCACAAGGCGATTATTTGTTCTTTGCTTCAAATCGTAAAGGTACGAAAGGTGGTTATGATATTTGGTACGCATCAATTGACTCGTCGGGAAATTTCGGTTCCGTGCAAAACTGCGGTAAAAACGTAAATACGCTTGGTGATGAGGTTACGCCATTTTTCGATTCCCGTGACTCCTTGTTGTATTTCAGTTCCGAGTGGCACACAAGTTTGGGTGGATTCGATATTTTCTCGTCAAAGGGAGATTTAAGCAGTGGCCGTTGGTCAAATGCGGTAAATATCGGCGCTCCGATAAATTCCTCGTATAACGATTTGTACTATGCATATTCGCGTGACTCTTTGAGAGCTTATTGGTGCTCAAACCGTGAGGGCTCGGTAAAACTTATCGGAAAGGCGTATAGCAATGATATTTATGCTCATTCGCTCATTCGTCGTTCAATTGCCCGTATCACCGACTTGATTCCTATCACCTTGTATTTCGACAACGATTATCCCGATCCTCGTTCAAAGGATTCGATTACGGATAAGATTTACGAGAATTTGTATAAGGATTTTGTTGCAAAAGAAGACGAATACATTAAAGAATATACGAAGTATTCTAATGACGAACGTCTGAAATACGACACACGAAATGTTAAGACGTTTTTCAGCGACTTGACGGCCGAATGGGAAAAACTGGCTTTGTTTGCCGAATTGATGGAAGTCATTTTGGCTGACGGGCAAGATATTGTGGTTGCGTTCAAAGGATATGCGAGCCCTGTGGGTAACTTGGCGTATAACGAAATTGTGGCTAAAAAGCGTATTTCATGTATTCAAAATTATTTTACGTCGTATAATAATGGCGTGCTAAATCAATATTTGAAGAATGAACCCAAATCGGGTAAAGGTAGTTTGAAATACATTTATGAACCTATTGGTGTGGTAAAAGCCGAAAATACTTTTTACACAAGTTCGGGAGCGCAAGTAAGCGCAATCTCTGATAGACGCCAGAAATGGATGTCGGTATATAGTCCGGCAGCAGCATATCAACGTAAGATTGAAATTATCGCCGTTGACATAGAATACGAAAATGAATTGTTCGAAGAAATCAGCCGCGAAATCAAGACGCAAAAGAAGATGGTTGATGAGGTTGATGGTACTTCATTGTATAAAGAAGGCGAGGAACCAGAACAGAATCAAGAGGAGTTAGAAGCTAACGATGAAGAAGACGGATTCTCAATTAAACCAGCTGAACCAAGCAAGAGTGAGGAACCTGATGTGAACGACGATACCAAGTTGAAACTGAAACCAACTGCACCTATCATTTTCGAAGAGGTTGATCAAGATATTCCAGAAATCAAATACGAGAAGAAACCTGAACCGGTAACAGAAAAATCTCAACCAAAAGAAGAAAAAGCAACGAAACCTGCGCCACAAAAGGAACAAACGGTAAAGAAAGAAGAAACTCCAGCTCCGAAAAAAACGAGCAAGGAAGAAGCTGATATGAAGAAATATGACGGTGCCGAGATTTTTAAGGCTAAATAGTCACTTGCTCAGATGCATTTTTTCAATTTTTTTCGAAAATCTACCCTTAATGCGATTGCACGGAGAACAGGCTATGTCCGTGACCAACAAGGTATTTTGAATCGCTATGTGCGCGAAAATGAGAATTGGAAACAGCATTTGGAACATACCAAATCATTTATCTTAGAATCGGTGCAACATACGAGAAAACGTGGTTCAATTGCGTTTTTAGGAAGCGGTTGGTTGCTTGACGTCCCGTTGGACGAAGTAGCAAAACTGTTTGACGATGTCTATCTTTACGATATTGTTCACCCCGAACAGATTGTCGTTAAAACGAAGAAAATGAAAAACGTTCATCTTGTCACGTGCGATTTGACAGGTGGCGCCGTCGCACTTGCCGAAAACAGTGCATCGTTTGAACAGTTTGTTGCTAAATTGCCAACACTTGCATTATCAGAAGATTTCAATAGATTCGACATGGTCGTTTCAGTAAATATATTGAATCAGTTGGATATTATCTTATGTGATTACGTATCAGAGAAATTTTCGGTAATCGATGACCAACTTATTCCAGTCCGCCAATTTGTTCAGCAGTTTCATATAGATACGCTCCCTGTCGGGAAAACATGCATTATTACCGATTTTGAAGAAGAAAATAAATCAACGATTGATGGTTCAATAACGAATAAAAATTTGTTGCATTGTGTCTTTCCTGCAATTCATGATAAACAAGAATGGATGTGGATTTTTGATACGAATCAGAAATACCATAAGCATCAGAAGACAATTCTGCACGTGATGGCAGGGAATTTCTAAAAAGAGAAGTTTTTGTCAGTTATTCATCTTTCGTTTCTTGTACAACTGATAGGAATTTACCGTATTGTGACAAATGCTGTACAATCCGCCCGAAACGGCTGTTACAGGATTCAAAAACGTAGCTCCCATCCAAATCATAAACACGGTATTTTTCTGTCCTATTGCCTGTCCACCACTGATTCTGTCGTTGGTTTTCCCTGCAATTGTTTTGCCTATATAAAACTGAAAAAGACAGCATACGGCAGTGATGATTGTCATTCCTATGAAGCAGAGCAACGACACGTCGCTGTTGACCAATTCACGTGTCGAAACCGCCAAAGCCAGTGGCAATGCTATTAGCCAGAAATAAAACGCCAAATCTCGCACTTGCAACAACCATGACAACAATTTTGGAAAGAATCTTCGTACGACCAAAGCCAATAGGAAGGGAAACACCAATAGCGGGAATACTTTCACAATAATAATGCAAAACGATCGCAAAAAAGTGGTGCCTATATTCGGATTTACCAATGGAATAACCAACGGCACCACGATTGCCGCCACCACATTCGACACAATTGTGTAGGCAAGCAACGAAAGTTTGTCACCATCCAACTTGTCAACAATGACAACTGCTGCCGTCGCCGTGGGACAAATCATGCAACACATGGCACATTCTATCACAATTTGCTGGTCAACATGTCCGAAAAACGGTACCAACAACGCCAAAAGCACAAAACTCCCTGCCTGAATCAACGCCAACCAAAGATGCCATTTCTTAAAGCGTATTTGTCTTATGTCGATTTTGCAAAACGAAAGGAATAGCATGACAAACAGCAATGCTGGTTGTAGCCACGCAACGCAGTTGTTGGCGAATACGCGGACATGCAACGGGAAACGACACCAATGGAAAATGAGATACGACAAAACTCCAATAATCATTGCCACAGGCAACGACCAATCTTTTACAAATCGGAGAACTTTTTTATAACCTTCCATCAACAATTTTTCTCTCCAAACTGCCCTTTACGTCAAATATCACGTGCTTTTCTTTGAGGAACGAGAGTATATCGAGTGTTGAAAATTGAGTGTGCGCTACGGCAGATATCACAGCGTCAAAGCAACCTTTAGGCAATGTGTTCGTCAACTCTATGCCATATTCCGCCTTCACCACATCGGGATTTGCCCAAGGATCGTATACGGTTATGTTAAGATTGTATTCTTTCAATGCTTTGTAAATGTCGATTACACGAGTATTTCGCACGTCGGGGCAATTTTCCTTGAACGTGAAACCCAAAATCAGAATGGAACTGTTCAATACTTGAATTGCCTTTTTGAGCATAAGTTTAATCACCTGATTAGCAACATATTCGCCCATTCCGTCGTTCATTCGGCGACCTGCCAGAATAATCTCGGGATTGTATCCGTGCCGTTGTGCACATTGAGCCAAATAATACGGATCTACACCTATGCAATGTCCACCGACAAGTCCAGGATTGAACGGTAAAAAATTCCATTTCGTGGAAGCGGCATCAAGCACATCGTGCGTATCAATGCCAAGAACGGTGAAAATCTTCGACAATTCGTTCACAAACGCAATATTGATGTCGCGTTGTGAGTTTTCAATCACCTTGGCAGCCTCGGCCACTTTGATTGACGGAGCCAAATGGGTACCCGCCTCAATAACCGAACTATATATTTCGTTAACTTTCTTTCCTATTTCTGGTGTCGAACCCGACGTAACCTTTTTGATTTTTTCAACCGTATGCAACTTGTCACCCGGATTGATACGTTCCGGCGAATAGCCAGCAAAGAAATCGACATTGAATTTCAATCCCGATGTTTTTTCAACCACGGGAATACACTCGTCTTCAGTAACACCAGGATATACCGTTGATTCATATACGACAATATCGCCTTGGGAAATAACAGCGCCAACGGTCTCACTGGCTTTATACAATGGTTCCAAATCGGGGTTATTATTATCGTCAACTGGTGTGGGGACGGCAACAACATAGAAATTACAATCTTTTATCTCCTCTATATCCGAAGTACATTTGAAACCATTCTTGATTGCTTGTTGAAGCAACTCATCACTAACCTCCATTGTTGCATCATGTCCTTGCATCAATGAACGCACACGTTTCTCACATTTATCAAAACCAACAGTTTCGTATTTCGTAGAAAACAAACGTGCCAAAGGGAGTCCCACATATCCTAATCCTATCACACAAATTTTTGTCGCCATCGTTTTTCCCGTTTAATTCATTGAACAAAGGTAAGAAAATTTTGAAACGTCAATGGTATTTCCCCAAAAATAAACATATTATTCATTTCTTTTTTCCCACTTCTCCATCTCGCGAATCAGATGCATCAAGCCCCTACCGTTGTGGTACGGGCATTTCCACATTCCCATCTTGGGTTCGCTGTCAACGGGGAACCCGTCGTCGTCGATTCGCCAAAACCATTCGCCGTGAACACGGTCAATAAGGTATTCGCGGATATAGTTCCATTGTTTCAGGGCAAGTTGGCGATATTCCTCCTTGCCCGTCATATCGAATGCGTTGGCAAGTCCTTCAACGGCCTCTATCTGCACCCACCAATGACGGTCGCTGTCGCGTTTGCCCGTTTTTGGGAAAAATTCGTACCACGTGGAATTTGTTTTTGTATCGAATCCTTCGGCAACGAACGTATCGACCATAGCAAGGATTTTCGGGCGAATTTCGTCAAGCAAAGCCGTATCGTTCAACATTTCTGCCGCTTCCCAAATCAGCCACGTTGACTCAATATCGTGACCGTAGGAAATCTCCGTTGTTTTTGGTTTCCAATCCTCTGAAAAGAAGATAGTTACGTGATTGTTCTTATCAACAATCGTATTCAGATACAGCAAAATCTCCTTTTTCAATGCCATTCCCACACGAGCGTCCTTTGTCGCTTCGTAAAGCGTGGTATATGCCTCCAGCACGTGAAGATTTGTATTCATTCCCTTAGGCTCGTTCAAATCCTTGTCGCTCAAACGAACATCGTCGAGTTTGTCCCACGTCTCGGAAAATGCCTCGAAATAGCCGCCATTTTTCACATCGTAACAGATTGTCTCAAGTTTGTTGAACAAATCCATAGCAAAATCCAACGCCGACTTGTCGCCAAACGCAAGGAAATATTCCGCATAGGCATAAATAGTGAATGCTTCGGCATACACTTGTTTTTTGTTTACCACAACCGTACCGTCAGCAGCAGTTTCCCAATATACGCCACCGTTTTTCTTATCGAAGAAATGAGTTTCGATAAACGAGCGAGCCTTGTCGGCAAATTCCTTATAGTCAGTATTCTGGTAGAAACGACACGCAGCAGCGAACGTCCATAAAATGCGTGAATACATGATGATTCCTTTGTGAGCATCGGGCTCGGGCGTACCATAATGGTCGATTTCGCCATAGAATTGCCCCGTTTTCTTGTCAATCGCCTTTGTTGACCAGAATGAGAGAACATTTTTGAGTTCTTTTTCAAATTCTTTTTTGAGAGAAACGTACATTGTTCGAAAATTTGAAACGGTTTTATAAAACATCAACGGACGAAACGTTGCGTCCCTACAGTTGTCAATTGTTAATTATCAATTAAAATCAGTTTGTTGATTCCTCTTTCGTTTCCAAACTTGCAACCGACGGATTCAAGTAGAACGAATACAAGTTCACGAAAAACGGAACCGCTTTTTTAGCCAATAGATTCGGGGAGTTGAGCAACATAGCCATAGCAATCTCTTTTTCTGGCCAAACAATTATTTCGGAACGATACCCTTGCACATATCCGCCATGATACAAGATTTTTTCTCCGTTGTACGTAAACACTCGCCAACCAAGACCATAGCCCTTGTCCTCCAGTTTCGGTCCCCAATAACAGGTTGACCCCTTCATCGGAATAGAGACATACGAGGTACCGATTTCCTGTAAAACGTTTGGTGATACCACTTGTGGAGCGTATCCCATAATTGCCCGCAACCAAATGCTCAAATCAGAAATGCTCGCATTTACGCCTGCAGCAGGTGCAGTTGCATAATAACGTTCGTTCAGATCGCATACCTTGTACGTTAGCGTTTTGGCAGACAACATTTTATGAGGATAAGCAAAATTCTTGGAAGCCACAAAGCCATTAAAACCAACCGAAGCGTCCTTCATACCAAGCGGCATGAAAAGATTTTCCATCATGAGGTTGCCATAGGTCATTCCCGTACGTAATTGCAAAACAGTGTCGAGCAAACTAAACATAACATTCTGATATGCATAATGTTGCCCTGGCAAGGCGTCAATTTTTGCCACGTGAAGTTTCTGATAAATCTGGTGAAACGAAAGTCCGCTTTCAACGTATGAATCGAACGAATAGCCGAGCAAACCCGACGTATGGCTCAACACGTGACGAAGCGTGACGTGTTCCTCGTTGTACGTTTTTGACAAGTGCAACGACGGCAAGTAGGTAATAATGGGCTCGTCCAAGTCTATCGCCTTACGTTCGGCCATCTTGGAAGCCAGCACGCCCGCAAATCCTTTTGACACGGAAGCCAAACGAAAACGAGTGTGAATATTGACAGAATCACGAGTGCCCTGTTTTTTTACGCCATACGGCTTGCAACAAACCACCTGACCTTTATAAACAATCGTCATTGCTCCACCAACGGAATGCAACGAATCAAACTGGCTCTGGAAAAAATCGGAATAAATTTTTACGAAATCTGCTATTTCAGTCCTACTGTCAACAGGATTTTGAGGCTGTGTAATCGGTTCAAAATTAACAACATACGCCCCCTTCTGTGTCTGAATCGTGTAGCCGAGATAACCGACCAACAAAATAAGAGAAAGAGTTACTATATGTTTAAAATTCATCGACTTACAATTTACACGTGCAAAGTTCGTTTTTTTTTCTCACAAACAAAGGAGTAATCCACAACAAATTCACAATTTATTAACAGGTTGTTAACAAAGAAAGTCGCTTTTCTCCTTCATTATACAAGAGAAATCTATTTTTACAACTAACGAGAAATGTAGCGTTCAATTTTTCCGCACAATTGCAGTTCGTGTCCCATCCTATCCTTTTTCGTCTGCATGTAGCACTTATTGTACTCATTTACAGGGATTTCGATAGGAACATTCTCTACAATCTGCAAGCCATATCCTTCCAGACCTGCACGTTTTTTTGGATTGTTCGTCATCAGACGAATTTTTGAAACGCCCAATTCGTGAAGAATCGTCGCCCCTACGCCATAATCGCGTTCGTCGGCACCGAAACCAAGACGCAAATTGGCATCAACCGTGTCGAGTCCCTGTTCTTGCAACTTATAGGCTGCTATCTTGTTCATCAGCCCAATGCCGCGTCCTTCTTGGCTCAAATAAACAATCACACCTTTTCCCTCCTTCTCAATCGTTTCCATTGCCTTGTGCAACTGGTCGCCACATTCGCAACGCATAGAGCCGAAAATATCGCCCGTAGCACACGAAGAGTGCATTCTTACAAGTATCGGCTCGTCTTTTTCCCACGTTCCCTTTATCAAGGCTACGTGTTCCAATCCGTTGGATTTCTGACGGAACGGAATCAAATGAAAATGACCATATTTTGTCGGCAAATCAACCTCCACGCCTTTGTCAACAATAGATTCTTGCGTTAGTCGGTATGCAATTAAATCCTTGATAGAAACAATCTTCAAATCGAATTTTGTAGCTATTTCCAACAATTGCGGAAGGCGGGCCATTGTGCCGTCTTCATTGATGATTTCAATCAAAGCTGCCGCTGGCGAAAAACCTGCCAGACGAGCCAAATCCACCGCCGCTTCGGTATGTCCTGCACGGCGAAGCACTCCACGATTTCGTGCACGAAGAGGATGAATATGTCCAGGACGAGCCAAATCCACCGGCTTAGTATCGGGATTTGCCAAGGCACGAATTGTCATTGCACGGTCGTACATAGAGACTCCCGTGGTGCAGCCGCTTCCTATCAAATCAACCGTCACGGTGAACGGCGTTTCGTGAAGCGAGGTATTGGTAGCAACCTGCATATCGAGTTCCAATTCCGAACATCGGTCCTCGCTAATCGGAGCACACAATTCACCACGTCCGTTGCTAATCATGAAATTCACCTTCTC
>JAEEQV010000034.1:0-12258 GCA_016285445.1 Bacteroidales bacterium | reverse complement strand
GATTGAAACAGAACGTCCTATTTCGGTTGAAGAGGCTCAAAACGCCATAGGAAATGGTGAAGGAGTCCAATTGATGGACGACCCTGCAAACAAAAAATACCCAATGCCGTTGTTCTTGGCTGGCAAAGACGACGTATATGTTGGTCGTGTCCGTAAGGATTTGGCTAACGAAAACGGACTGACATTATGGTTGGTCGGCGACCAAATCAAGAAAGGCGCTGCTTTGAACGCTGTTCAAATTGGTGAATACCTAATTAAAGAAGGGGTAGTAAAATAATTTTTCATTAAAAAGTAGAGACGCGATTAATCACGTCTCTACAAATCATTCAATAAAGAGAGACAATGTGTAACACATTGTCTCTTCTATTTTAAAAGCAATTTATTTCTCAATATCTTTTACTTCCAAGAACAATTCATCCAACTGTTTTTGGTCGATTGCCGAAGGCGCGTCAAGCATAACATCGCGACCAGAATTGTTTTTCGGGAATGCAATGCAGTCACGGATGCTGTCCAAGCCTGCGAACAAGCTCACCCAACGGTCGAGACCGTAAGCCAGACCTCCGTGAGGCGGTGCACCGTATTTGAATGCGTTCATCAAGAAACCGAATTGTTCTTGTGCCTTTTCAGGCGTGAAACCTAAAATTTTGAAAATCTTTGCCTGCAACTGACTGTCGTGGATACGAATTGAACCTCCGCCGACTTCTACGCCGTTGATTACCATATCGTAGGCATTGGCACGAACCGAAGCCGGGTCGGTGTCGAGCAACGGAACGTCCTCTGGTTTCGGGCTGGTGAACGGGTGGTGCATAGCCATCAAGCGGCCTTCTTCCTCGCTCCATTCGTACATTGGGAAATCCACAACCCACAAGCACGCAAATTTGTCCTTGTCGCGAAGACCCAGCTGGTTGGCAACTTCAAGACGAAGTTCACACAACTGCTTGCGTGTCTTCATAGTATCGTCGCCACTCAAAATCAATATCAAATCACCTGCCTCGGCATCGAAAGCCGCTTTCATTTTTTGCAGAACGTCTTGCGAATAGAATTTATCCACGCTTGACTTTACATTTCCGTCGGCTTCCACACGGGCGTACACCATTCCTTTGGCACCAATCTGCGGACGTTTTACAAACTCCGTAAGCTGGTCGAGTTGCTTGCGAGTGTACGTTGCCGCTCCTTTGGCACAAATACCGCCAATATATTCGGCATTGTCGAACACGCCGAAGCCGTAGCCCTTGAGAACGTCCATCAGTTCCACAAACTTCATGTCGAAACGAAGGTCGGGTTTGTCGCTGCCGTAATATTTCATTGCATCGTGCCACGTCATACGTGGAAATGCTTCTTTAATGTCGATGTTGCGAATTGTTTTGAACAAATGTTTTGCCATTCCTTCGAACAAGGTGATAATGTCCTCCTGTTCCACGAAACTCATCTCGCAGTCGATTTGAGTGAACTCTGGCTGACGGTCGGCACGAAGGTCTTCGTCGCGGAAACATTTCACTATCTGGAAATAGCGGTCGAAACCGGCAACCATCAACAATTGTTTCAATGTTTGCGGACTTTGTGGCAAAGCATAGAATTGTCCCGGATTCATACGCGACGGTACCACGAAATCGCGCGCACCTTCGGGCGTAGAGCCAATCAACACAGGAGTCTCAACTTCAAGGAAACCTTGTTTGTCGAGATAGCTACGAACCTCGAATGCCATTTTGTGGCGTAGTTCCAGGTTCTTACGTACGCACTGACGACGCAAGTCCAAATAACGATATTTCATACGAAGGTCGTCGCCGCCGTCGGTATCGTCCTGAATGGTAAACGGGGGAATTTCCGACGTGTTGAGCACCGTCAGTTTGGAAACGATGATTTCAATGTCGCCCGTGTCCATTTTCGGGTTTTTGCTGGAACGTTCCACAACCTTGCCTTCAATTTGAATGACAAATTCACGTCCCAATTTCTTTGCCTCTTCGCACAAAGCGGCATTTTGGTTTTCGTCGAACACCAACTGTGTGATGCCGTAGCGGTCACGCAAGTCAACGAAAGTCATACCACCAAGTTCACGAGTTTTTTGTACCCAACCGCTCAATGTGACGGTTTCTCCTATGTTTGCGGCACGTAGTTCGCCGCAGGTTTTTGTTCTATACATTTTACTATTATTAGAAAGCAGTGCAAATATATTGATTTTTGGTTGATAATGATATTAGTTGATTTAAGATGTTTCATTTCTGTTTTTTGTCTATTAAGCCAATGTTTTCTTGATTTCGGTTGAGAATTATCAACGTGCACTTTTTTTTTCGCTGAATTTCTATACATTTGCGTAACGCTAATTGAGTTTAAAATGGAAGTTACAAGAATATTTGACCTTCTAGATTTTTACAAATCACGCTTGCCAGAGGTGCAAGCAATGGAGAATTCAAATTTTAATCCTCAGGTTGCATTAGCCCATAAGGTTGACGGGAAATGGGTTTCGTACACTATTGACGAATATATTGACTATGCCAACAACGTAAGTTATGGTTTGATGGCTCTTGGCCTACAGCCAGGCGACAAAATCGGTATTGTGGCAGGGAATCGCCCCGAGTGGAATTTCCTTGACATGGGTGCGATGCAAGCAGGAATTATTCCTATTCCCATTTATCCGACGATTAGTCAGGAAGACTACGCATATATCTTGAATCATGCCGAGGTAAAGATTTTGTTTATCGAAGGTAAAGAACTTCGGAAAAAAATCGAGCCGATTCTTCCCGACCAAAAATTTCTCCAAGAGGTATTCACGTTTGTTGACCAAAAAAATGAATACCGTTTCTTCCAGAATCTTGTTGATTTAGGTAAGCAAAATGCTCAGCCAGAGAAACTTGCAGAGATAAAGAACGCTATAAAACCAGAACAGTTAGCCACGATTATTTACACGTCGGGAACGACGGGAAATCCCAAAGGCGTTATGCTTTCGCATAGCAACATTGTTCATCAGGTGAAGGGCGTCCACGACTTAATGCACGACGACAGCCATACGGCACTGAGTTTCTTGCCGTTATGCCACGCATACGAACGAATGATGGTTTACACCTATCATTATAATTGTTGCTCAATTTATTATTCAAATTTGGCGTTGATAAACGACAATATGAAGGAGATTCAGCCGACGATTATGTGTGTGGTACCACGTTTGTTTGAAAAAATCTATGACAAACTGTACTCGACTGGCAAGAAATTGTCGTTCCCCAAGAAACAATTGTATTATTGGGCAATCGACCTTGCAAAAAAATATAAAATCGACGAAAAGGAACGTACATGGTGGTATAACGTTCGTTATAAGATAGCCGACAAGCTTATCTATTCGCAGTTCCGTGAAGCACTTGGTGCACAAAGAATCAAGGAAGTTGTTTCGGGAGGTTCGGCATTGCAAGCCCCGTTGTGTGCATTTTTCCAAGCAATAGGAATGTATGTGTTTGAGGGTTATGGTTTGTCGGAAACCTCGCCCGTAATTGCCGTGGCAAGTTACGAGCCGTTTACCCACGAGCCAGGCACTGTAGGTCGTCCGTTACCAGGTATAGAGGTGAAAATTGCGGATAACGACGAACTGTTATGTCGTGGTCACAACGTAATGTTGGGATACTATCGCGATGAAGAAAAGACCAAGGAAGTGATAGATTCCGAGGGATGGTTCCACACTGGTGACACGGCAATCATAACCGACAAGGGACTTGTGAAAATCACGGGGCGTTTGAAGAGTTTGTTCAAAACGTCGTTTGGAAAATACGTCAATCCGGAATTGATAGAATCAAAATTCTTGAATTCGTCGTTCATCGGCACTATCGTTGTTTGTGGCGAAAATCGTCAATATCCGGTGGCGATAATCGTTCCTGAATTCTCGGTTTTAAAAACGTGGTGCTCTTCGCACAAAGTTCCATACGAGTCTGATAAAGAAGTGATTAAGCAACCTGAAGTGATTGCTCGTATTCAAAAAGAAGTGAAGAAATACAATGAATTCTTTGCCGATTATGAGCAAGTGAAACGCTTCTTCCTTGTTGCCGACGAATGGACACCGCAAAACGGACTATTGTCGCCAACATTGAAGGTAAAACGTAAGGCGATTATGACAAAATATGCCGACGAATTGGAAAAAATGTTCAATTAGTTTTGCTTAGTTTGCAGTCAAAAGCGCATCTGTTTTACCGCTTCCCACAATATGATTCCGCACGTTACGGAAACATTGAAAGAATGTTTTGTTCCATATTGAGGTATTTCAAGGCACATATCGCTTTGGGCAATCACCTCGTCGGCAACGCCGTTCACTTCGTTACCGAACACAAATGCATATTTTTTGTCTTTCTGAACACGAAAATCTTGAAGCATAGTGCTGTTTTCGGCCTGTTCCACCGAAACAATCTCGTAGCCTAAGGTTTTCAATTCTTGTAAGGCCTCGGTCGTTTCCTTGAAATATTTCCAAGGAACGGAAAGTTGTGCTCCGAGAGCCGTTTTCTGTAATTCTTTATTGGGCGGAACGCACGTTATGCCACACAAATATACGGCCTCAACCCGAAGCGAGTCGCCAGTACGAAATGCAGACCCCACATTGCTCGCACTACGGATATTGTCAAGCACAATGACGATAGGATGTTTTTCGGATGCTTTATATTCTTCGGGAGAAATTCTTTGCAATTCCTCCGTCAGTAATTTTCTATAATTTCCGTTCGATGACATAAGATTTCACGCGTATTTTATCTTGGTCGAAAATGTCGATAATATATTTGCCGTCGAATGTTCCCTTTATATCTAGGAAAATCACATTGTCGTCGAAATCGCGAGTATATAATTTTGTATAACCACGACGGAACACCAAATACATTCCTTTAGGATTCGTGGCCGTCAAACGAATGGCATTTGATTCGGGAATAACCACGCAGGTAAACTCACAGTTTAAACTGTCTTCGGTAAAGGTCTCTTCAACGGCAATGGTACCAAGAGGATTTCCTACCTCCAGTTCTTCAGGATTACGAACATTGTTGTTTGCCGTAATTTGTGCATGTGTTGCAACGGCACACAGACACGATGCGATAAGAACAAAAATTTTTTTCATAATTCTATTTTTTTGTTGTAGAGACGCGATTAATCGCGTCTTTACAGATTATTTCCAATACACGTTACAATTTCATCAAAATCGATGCCACACATTCTGTACAATTCCTGTTGTGTCCCGTGAGGAACAAAGGCATCGTCGATACCTAAACGTATCACCTTGCCAGAAAATTGTAATTCCTGCAACGTTTCGAGCACGGCAGAGCCAAATCCGCCAGCAAGAATGCCATCTTCAACAGTAATAATTGTCTTATACGATTTGGCAATGTTTTGCACCAATTCCGTATCAATAGGTTTTACCCAACGCATATTGTACACGCCCGCCATTTTGCCTTTTTCGGTGTAAACCTTGTCGGCGGCTTTGAGGGCGGTATTACCTACGTGACCAATAGTCAACACAGCCACATTTTCGCCTTCGCGCAGACATTCGCCTTTGCCCACGGGGAGCAAGGTCATTTTTTGTCGCCATTTCAAAAATTCGCCGTTGCCACGAGGGTAGCGAATCACAAAGGGACTTGGCGTGGAATAGGCCGTAAACATCATATTGCGAAGTTCTATCTCATTCAACGGAGCAGCGACAATCATATTGGGAATCGCACGCATATAGGGAATATCGAACATACCATGATGTGTCACGCCGTCGGCACCAACAAGCCCGGCACGGTCAAGACAGAAAATCACGTGAAGATTTTGGATAGCCACATCGTGAATCACTTGGTCGTAGGCGCGTTGCATAAACGACGAGTAAATGTTGCAAAACGGTATCATTCCTTCTTTTGCCATTCCCGCCGACATAGTGACTGCGTGTTGTTCGGCAATGCCCACGTCGAACGCCCGTTCGGGCATGGCACGCATCAATATGTTCATTGAGCAACCTGTTGCCATAGCAGGCGTGACACCCATCACACGAGCGTCTTTTTGTGCCAATTCCAACAACGTTTCGCCAAACACTTCTTGATATTTAGGAGGAATGGTGTCCTTGTCGGGTAGCGGAATCATCTCGCCCGTAGTCTTGTCGAACTTGCGAGGAGCGTGCCATTCGGTCTGTTCCTCTTCGGCAGGCTTAAATCCTTTCCCTTTTTGCGTACGAATATGTAAGATTTTTGGGCCAGGGATTTTCTGAATATCCTGTAACGTTCGTGTCAACTGAAAGACATTGTGACCGTCGAGTGGTCCGAAATAACGGAATCCCAAGGATTCAAAAAGGTTACTTTCCTTGAAAAACAACGATTTCAAGCCACGACCCATTTTCTTGAACATTTCACGCAAATCGGGACCGAATTGGCTCAATTTTGCCGAGAAATTCCACGTCTTGTCACGAAATTTATTGTACGACGGCGACGTTATCACATCAATCAGATATTGGTGCAATCCGCCCACGTTGGCGTCGATAGCCATATCGTTGTCGTTGAGGATAACAAGAATGTTCGCCTTGCTTCCGCCAGCATAGTCGAGTGCCTCGAACGCCTCGCCCCCCGTCAATGCTCCGTCACCGATAACCGCCACAATCTGACGATTTTCGCCCTTTGCTTTGGCGGCTAGAGCCATACCCACCGCGGCAGAGATAGAAATAGATGCGTGTCCTGCGATAAAACTGTCGTACTCGCTTTCCTGCGGATTCGGGAAACCCGAAAGGCCGCCAAATTTCCTATTTGTCGGGAAATCTTTTTTTCGCCCCGTAATAATCTTATGACCGTATGCCTGATGGCCCACGTCCCAGATTATCCTGTCTTCGGGCGTGTTGAACGCATAGTGGAGCGCTACGGTAAGTTCCACCGTACCCAAACTTGCACCAAAATGTCCGGGATTTCGGCTACTCTCATCAATAATGAAATCACGCAATTCCTTGCACACCTGTGGCAATTGCTCAATTTTCAATTGTCGCAAATCGGAGGGAACTTCAATATGGTCGAGTAAACTTTCCACTGCTTAAATACGTGACAAAAATAGCAAATTTTATAGTATAGTATTGTGATATTTTCGTATTGTTGATTATTTTGTTATAAATTCTTATCGTTACAAATTCCACATCTCCAGAAATATGTAGATTTGACAAAAATTATTACGATGAAGAAGATAGCTTTTTTCACACTATGTGTGGTACTTTTGGTCTCTTGCGTTTCTAAGAAACAATATAATGATATGCTTACGAGAAACCAGTATGACAAGGATTCGTTGCAATGGGAAATCAATAATTGCAGAAAGCATTTGGAGAAATCAACTGCTTTGGAAGAAAAACTTGAAAAAAATGTGGTTTCGCTTCGTGCCGATTCCCTTTCAAAAAAACGGCAGATTGAGAATCTTACTTCGCAAAATGCAGAACTTAAGCAACTTAATGCTAATTTGACAAACAAACAGTCGGCAATGATAAAACAGCAAGCAGCCGAAAGCAAAAAAACGTTGGAGGAATTGCAGGCAGCACGCGAGAAACTGCAAAATCGTGAAGATGAGTTAGATTCGATACAACTGAGTTTGGAACAAGAACGCAAAAATCTTGATAAAATTCGTGCGGAACTGGGTATAAAAGACAATGAAATTTTGGCAAAAAACAAGCAAATTGCCGAAATGGAGGAAATTCTCCGCAAAAAAGATTCTACTACATTGGCGTTGCGAAACAAAATAGAAAAAGCATTGAAGGGATTTGAAGGACAAGGGTTGAATATTGCGCAACGTGATGGAAAAATCTATTTAGTTCTTGATGAATCGCTTCTTTTCAGCGTGGGTAAAAGTGATGTTGCTCCAAAAGGACAAGAGGTTTTGAAAAATCTTGCGATCGTATTGGAACAAAATCAAGACATCAATATTGAAATAGAGGGACATACTGACAACACGGGTGGTGCGAAAATCAACTGGGAATTGAGTACCAAGCGTGCGTTGGCGATATCTCAAATCTTGCTTGACAATTCTAAAATAGACGGGAAACGCATTACCGTTTCTGGTCGTGGACAATATTGTCCTGTTGATGAATCAAATACACCTGAAGCCCGTGCAAAAAATCGTCGTTCAGAGATTATTTTGACGCCCGATTTACAAGAGTTGTATGATATTTTAAATACAAAGGAATAGTTAGGGTAGGGGCTTTCTCAAATAATTACCGATTGCCCTTAGTTTTGTCAATTGCATTGATAAAATTACGCCATTGTGTATGGCTTTTACCCCAATGCTTTAATCTCTTTCTGCACCGCATCCAAGAACTTTGCTGCGTGAGCACCGTCCATTTGCGTGTGGTGAAACTGGAAAGAAACGGTCAGTGTTGTTTTGAGCAAACGGCGTTTGTATCGTCCCCAAATCATAAAAGGATTATTGAAAATACCGCTGTACATGCCAACCGCACCGTCAATTTCGTACTGTGCCAATGCCGAAGTACCAATGACCATGGCTTCAGTCAGGTCGTGGTTTGTACAACTCTCGGCAACCTGTTTCGTATGTTGCAGATATTGTTGGTTGAACAACAATAAATCATTAGAGAAAGGAATGTCGCATGAACTTACACCGCCTTTACTGTTCGCTACAATGGAGTTTACGGCAATTTCGTCGTATTTCATTAATTTGTTGTCCACTGGCAACAGATAAAATTCCGGAATGCCACTTGCAGCCTTGCCAATGCAGTAGCACATCAGCATATTGAACTTCATTCCTGTGCGTCGGCTTATTTTCACAAGACGAGACACGTCGAGCGTCTTGAAAAACGTGACCATGGGATTCGGTGCCTTCATCCACATTTCAAAAGCATAGGTACGAGAGGTTTCTTCTGGATTGATTTCAACTTTCATATTTCATTCATTAAAAATGACGCAAATGTTTGCAATATCGCCCAACACATTCTCAATACCCCGTCTAAATGTTTCTATTGTCCTTTCTCCAACCTCATCACTCGTACAGGGCGATCTGCTCCTACTTCAAGGTTTGGACAAAGCACTTCCTTGCCAGTATCCACAAAACCACATTTTTCCATCACACGGCCAGAGGCTGGGTTTTCGGGGAAATAATCGCCCCAAAGGATGGAGAAGCCTTTTTTGTTGAAACAATAGTCTATCACCAATTTCAGCGCCTCGGTACAAATCCCCTCACCCCAATACGGACGGGCAATCCAATAGCCTACTTCACATTGGTCATCGGGAATTTTCAGATTGGAATTCGTGGCGGGAAGATAACCCACACACCCTATTGCTTCCGAGGTTTCTTTCAATTCCACTGCCCACATTGTTTCGGTGTTGAACACCGTTCGGATAATGTGCAGACTTTCGTCCACCGACGTATGGGGAGGCCATCCCGCACGAGGTCCCAATTCAGGATCGCTGGCATATTTGTAAAGCGATTCGGCATCGCTCTCACGCCACTTTCGTAATATGATTCTGTCGGTTTCCATTGTGTACATATCTCCGATAGGTACAATTTACTCGTTGTAAAACTTTTCTTTCAGCAGCTCAAATCCTTGATTATGGTCGGCAATACCGTTGAGTGTGGAATCCATCGGACATTGACCTGTGCTGTCAGTGCGGTAAATCATATCGCCCTCGCGAACATATACAAGTTTTACGCCTGCTTGTTCAAGAATCCGTTTGGCCGACTGGGTGGCATAGTTGGTATGTACTTCGCTCACACCTCCACAAGCAAGAAGCGACGCTGCTGCATTGCCGACTTGTCTGTCTGCAACCACGGCGCCTTGCAAACGTTCAGGTTCGGTGGTTACGAGTCGCATAAGGTCATCTACGCGTGGGCTCGCATGACGGCTGATACTGTCGTTGTTGCTCACCACGAGCGAGAGATTTTCATCATTTAATATTTTCAGCAACTGTGCACCATCTGGCGATTGTTGCTTGCACGAAACAAGTGCAAGACTGGCTACAAGGAAGTAAAAAATTTTTCTCATCTGTCTATTTTTTATAATTCTTTTATCACTTTACAAGGATTTCCCACGGCAAGAACATTGGCTGGAATGTCTTTGGTGACAATGCTTCCTGCACCTACGACCGAACCTTCGCCAATGGTTACCCCTGGACATATTTTCACGCCGCCACCAAGCCACACATTGTTTCCAATTGTTATAGGAAGCGCATATTCCAACCCTTCTTTACGACGTTGAAAATCAAGCGGATGAGTAGCAGTGTATATGCCACAGTCGGGACCGATAAACACATTGTCGCCAATTGTAACTTTTGCACAATCCAAAATCACAAGATTGTGGTTGGCAAAAAAGTTTTTGCCCGTTACAATGTTGTAGCCATAATCGCACCAAAACGGCGAAATAATTTCAATGTTTTCGCCAACCGAGCCGAGAAGTTTTTTCAAAATATCTTCTTTTTCTGCTTTCTGCGACGGACGCAGATTGTTGAAGTCAAAACACAAATCTTTCGCCTTCACACGTTCAGCAACGAGTTCAGAGTCCTTGTTGGCGTTATATAATTCGCCCGAAAGCATTTTCTCCTTTTCGGTCATTTTTCAGAAATTCCTTTTGTCTGCACAAATATAAATAATTCTTAGAGATTGTCATAGGATAAACGAGTCAAGAGAAACTTGCATTTTTTTATCAAGAGTAGCTGTATTATTTCAATTTTTAATCTAACAAACGATGTTAGTATATTTTTTTAAGTAAAAATTAAAGAAAAATTACATTTTGTTATTGTTTTTTAAAATTTAGTTATATATTTGCACCAAACAATAACAAAAAGATGCGATTTGTAAGGAACATATTGGTAAACACAAAGAATCAGCCCGAAAGGGCTGGAAGGAATCAATATGGTCATACGAATGACATGGAATAGAAAAAATCACCAAGGAGCAAAGGTGCACCGCCCTTGGATAAATCAATCAAAAGTTTACAAATTAAAACGAAATGTTATGAAACGAAATAGAATAAAAATAGTATGTGTCGCAATGACGTTGTTCGCAACAGTTCCATTGTTTGCCGACGAGCCAGAATCAGATTTCACGGCAGAAGTCGGAGGTGATTTAGTAAGTAGTTATATATGGCGTGGCCAAGCGTGCGGAGGTGTTTCGCTCCAACCGTCAGTGGAAATTGGCTGGAAAGGATTTTCGTTCGGTGCCTGGGGTTCCGTAGGTTTCGAATCGTTCGACACCAAGGAGTTCGACCTCACGTTGGGTTACGGAATCGGAGGTTTTAGCGTGTCAGTTACCGATTATTATTTTGCCATGCCGGGCGTTCCCGATTCATATTTTCATTACGAAAAAGATGCAACGCCACACGTGTTTGAAGGTCAAATCGGTTACGATTTCGGATTTCTCTCGCTGAACTGGTTCACAAACTTTGCCGGTGCCGACGGAGTGAAGAACGCAAACGGCGACATGGCCTATTCATCGTATTTCACAATTGGTGCACCATTTGAATTCGGTTCGCTGAGTTGGGAGGCGGAACTGGGCTTCGTGCCATGGAAAACAAGTTTGTACGCTACCGAAGGTTTCGCCCTGACGAACATCAGCATCAAAGCGCTGAAGCCTATCCCGATAAGCGAGACGTACAATCTAGGATTGTTCACACAAGCAATCTGGAACCCGACATCAGAAGGTGGCTATTTAGTAATGGGACTGAGTTTCTAAATGTTAAATTAAAAAATATAGTTATGAAAAAGATTGAAGCAATTATTCGCAAGACTAAGTTCGAAGATGTGAAAGAAGCACTTCTTGCAGCTGACATTGAATGGTTTTCGTACTACGACGTGCGTGGCGTGGGAAAAACTCGGCAGGCACGAATTTACAGAGGTATCGCCTACGATACGAGTTGCATTGAACGGACACTGGTTTCGGTAATTGTCCGCGACAAAAATGCTGAGAAAACCGTATCGGCAATTCTTAGTGCGGCACAGACAGGCGAAATCGGCGACGGCCGAATTTTCATCATCCCGCTTGAAGATGCAGTGAGAATCAGGACAGGTGAACGGGGCGACATAGCCTTGTACAACGCCGAACAAGAGAAGTAGTATGAATGAGTGTGAATTTAAAATGTAGAAAATATGAAACGCATAAGTAAATATATGAAAAGAATAGTGCCATTTTGTTTGTTTCTCGTCGCCTTGTTGTCATCGGGCGCGGTCATGGCACAAGAAGAAGTAGTTTCGGAGGTCGCCACGGCGGTTTCCGAGGAATCCTCGGCAGGATTTTCAATAAACGCTGTCGATACCATTTGGGTGTTGCTTGCCGCAATGTTGGTATTCTTCATGCAACCAG
>JAEEQV010000033.1:0-12267 GCA_016285445.1 Bacteroidales bacterium | reverse complement strand
AATTCATGGTTCAATGGCGTGCAGATGCCAACAAGCGAAGCTCCTGAATCATTGAAAATATTATTAGATTCTTCAAGAATCATTGGTGTGGAAATATACATAAATGATGAAAAAGCTCCAAGTTCTATGGCTGACGAAAACATTTATGATTTGTACATCAAGGACTTAACCGTTGGTAATGCAACGAAAAACCAAGCTGAAAATTTCCAAAACCAAGAAGCCATTTCAGTTGTGGAAGGCAATGCATTGGAAATTGTTGACGGAGTTGTGTATTCCGAAGGTCGGATTGAAGTGCTCGACATTTTAGGAAAAACTGTGAAAGCAGGCAAAGAAGAACTGAGCATAAAAGACCTTCCTGCCGGAATTTATTTCATAAAAGCAGCTGAAGGAACAGCACGCTTTATAAAGTAAAAATTTTTTCATCAATATTGTTTTATATGGAGGCTCGCTTACGCGAGCCTTTTTGTTTTACAGAATTTGTGGTGATACGCCACGAAATTTCCAAATCTTTCTATCTTTGCGAAAACATTGATTATTCTTACAAAAATGGAAAAACGAAAGATAGAGACGCTCTGCGTTCAGGCTGGATACGAGCCTAAAAACGGTGAACCCCGTGTGATGCCCATCATTCAAAGTACAACATTCAAATATGATTCAACCGAGGATATGGCCGACTTGTTTGACTTGAAAACAAGTGGCTATTTCTATACTCGTCTGCAAAATCCGACAAACGATTTCGTTGCCGCAAAAATTGCCGCTCTTGAAGGTGGTGTGGCCGCAATGCTTACTTCTTCTGGACAAGCAGCTTCGTTCTATTCGATTTTCAATGTGTGCGAGGCAGGCGATCACTTTGTATCATCATCAACTATTTACGGAGGAACATTCAATTTGTTCGCAGTAACCATGAAAAAACTCGGTATTGAGTGTACGTTTGTTGACCCCGATGCCAGCGAAGAAGAGATTTCAAAGGCATTTCGGCCGAACACCAAGGCATTGTTCGGCGAAACTATCGCAAATCCTGTTTTGAGCGTGCTTGATATTGAAAAATTTGCTCGTATCGCCCACAAACACGGTGTTCCTTTGATTGTTGACAACACATTCCCAACGCCAATCAACTGTCGTCCGTTTGAATTCGGTGCCGATATTGTTATCCATGCAACGACAAAATATATGGACGGACACGCAACCAACGTGGGTGGCTGTATTGTTGACAGTGGCAATTTCGATTGGGAAGCTCACAAAGACAAATTCCCTGGATTAACCGAACCAGATCCGTCATACCACGGATTGGCATACAGCAAAGCATTTGGCAAAGGTGCGTATATCACAAAAGCAACTGCACAATTGATGCGTGACTTGGGTTCTATCCAAGGACCACAAAATGCGTTTTTATTAAATCTTGGCTTGGAGACCTTACACGTACGCGTGCCTCGTCATTGCGAAAACGCGCAAGCCGTTGCCGAATATCTTGAAGCAAACGACAACGTTGCATGGGTGAACTATTCGGGCTTGAAGTCAAGCAAATATTATGAATTGGCACAAAAGCAGTTTACCAACGGCCGTTCTTGTGGCGTAGTAACCTTTGGTTTGAAAGGCGACCGTCAGCGTGCCATTCGTTTTATGGATAACCTGAAACTGGCTTGTATCGTTACGCACGTTGCCGACGCTCGTACCTGCGTTCTTCACCCTGCATCGCATACGCATCGCCAGTTAACCGACGAACAACTGATTGCAGCAGGTGTAAAACCAGACTTGATCCGTTTTTCTGTTGGTATTGAAAACGTTGACGATATTATTGCCGATATAGAACAAGCATTACAAGCATAAAAAAAGAAATACTATGTGTGGAATAGTTGGATATATAGGAAGTAAGGACGCTTACCCTATCGTTATCGCCGGTCTTAAAAGACTGGAATACCGAGGATATGACTCGGCGGGAATCGCGCTGGTTCAGGACGGGCAAACGGTCATTTACAAAAAGCAAGGAAAAGTTGCCGATTTGGAGGCCTACATGGCTGGCAAAAACACCAAGGCAACCATAGGAATGGGACATACTCGTTGGGCAACGCACGGTGAGCCGAACGATGTGAATGCCCACCCTCATGCCTCGATGAATGGTAAATTTACGGTGATTCACAATGGAATTATCGAGAATTATAACTCGCTGAAAAAGAAGTTGACGGCAAAAAACTACACATTCAAAAGCGAAACCGACACCGAGGTAATCGCCAACTATATAGAATACATTTATTTAAAAGGCAAGGGAAAAGTTTCTGCCGAAGTTGCTGTTCGCTTGGCTTTGCTCGATGTACAAGGCGCGTACGGATTGGTGGTGATTTGTACCGACGAGCAGGACAAACTGATTGTTGCCCGCAAAGGTAGCCCGCTTGTTGTGGGTGTTGGCGACGGAGAATATTTTGTCGCTTCCGATGCTACGCCAATCGTGGAACATACAAAACGAATCATTTATCTGAATGACTCGGAAATGGCGACGATTACAAGAAACGAATTGTCGCTGAAGACAATCAAAAACGACGCTCTTACCCCTGTTATCCAAGAACTTGAACTTGACATAGAAGGAATAGAGAAAGGTGGTTACGACCATTTCATGCTCAAAGAAATTTTTGAGCAACCAAGTGCGATTATGGACACGTTCCGTGGTCGTGCCACAAAAAATCCTCCCAAAGTGTATCTTGGCGGATTGTACAATGTGTTTGAAAAGTTCGACAAAGCAGACAAAATCATCATTGTGGCGTGTGGAACGTCATGGCACGCAGGTTTGGTTGGCGAATACCTGATTGAGGAATATGCCCGCATTCCTGTCGAAGTGGAATATGCTTCGGAATTTCGATATAGAAATCCTATCATAAGCAAAAACGACGTGGTGATAGCCATCAGTCAAAGTGGCGAGACTGCCGACACGCTTGCCGCGATTCGATTAGCAAAAGAGGCTGGCGCTTCGGTTGTGGGAATCTGTAACGTGGTTGGTTCAAGCATTCCTCGCGAGACGGATGCCGGCGTTTATACGCACGCAGGACCAGAAATCGGAGTAGCTTCCACAAAATCGTTCACGACACAAGTAACGGTACTTACTATGATGGCATTGATGCTCGGTAAACGCAGAAATACAATTGCCGACGACGTGTACAAGAAACTTATCTCTGAATTGTATCGCATTCCGTCAAAAGTGGAAGACATTCTTACGCATATCGAAGAATATAAATCCATTGCCGAAGCGTATAAGGACGCTCGAAACTTCATCTATTTGGGAAGAAGTTATTTGTATCCTGTTGCCTTGGAAGGTGCGCTGAAGTTAAAGGAAATCTCATACATTCACGCTGAAGGATATCCTGCCGCTGAAATGAAACACGGCCCTATCGCGTTGATTGACAAGAATATGCCAGTAGTTGTTGTTGCTACAAAAGACCAGCACTACGACAAAGTGGTGAGCAACGTGCAAGAGGTGAAAGCCCGTCAAGGCGTTGTCATTGCCGTTGTTACGCAAGGCGATACGGTTTTGTCAAAAATTGCAGACCACGTAATCGAAGTTCCCGAAACCTTACCGGCTTTGGCTCCGCTTACCACGGTGATTCCGTTACAAATCCTATCGTATTATATTGCCGTAATGCGTGGCTGTAATGTTGACCAACCAAGAAACTTGGCGAAGTCGGTAACCGTAGAATAGTGCAAGAGATACACAAAATATTGGTTTTTCGCCTCAGTTCCATTGGCGACATAGTGCTTACAACAGCATTGTTGCGTTGTTTACGCAATACCTATCCCGATGCACAGATAGATTTTGTGGTAAAAAAACAATTTGCCGACATCTTAAAGTGTGTTCCCTTTGTTACACGAATAATAGAACTTGATTCCAAGCTTGGATTTCAAGGTCTGAAAGCCGTTCGTAATCAGTTACGTGACGAGAAATACGATGTTGCACTCGACATTCACAAGAATTGGCGAAGTATGTTTGTATGCAACACGATAGGGGCAAAAAACGTGTTCCGATTCAACAAACACGTATTTCGTCGTTGGGTGTTGACCACGTTTCACAAAGACATTTACCAAGAAGTTCGTCCCGTCTATCTTCGGTTTATTGACACGGCAAAACCTATTGGCGTCGCGCCTGATGGGAAATATACGGAATTGGTCGTGCCAAATGCGATACAACAGACGGTTGATACAATGCTTTTGGAGCAAGGTATTTCGCTTGAGAAGAAGATTATTGCCTTGTGTCCTGGTGCAAGTTTTTCCAACAAACAATGGCAGCCCGAGAAATTTGCCGAATTGGCTTCTCGCATTAAGAGCGAACTGGGAATGCAAATCATCTTGTTAGGAGGCAAAAAGGAAGCCGACATCTGCGAAACAATCACGAAGGAAAGCGGAGCAGTCAGTTTTGCAGGAAAATTTGACCTGAGCCAGTCTATTGCCGCATTGAACCGGGTATGCGTCACGGTGGCAAACGACACGGGAATGTTGCACGTTTCCGAAGCGTTGGGGAAACCTGTCGTTGGCATTTATGGCCCGACAGCCTTTCAATTCGGCTATTTCCCAATCCTTCCGCAAAGTCGCGTGGTGCAGACAAACGACTTGCCATGTCGCCCGTGCACGAAGATGGGAATGAACCATTGTCCCCAAAAACATTTCAAATGTATGAACGACATTGACGTTGAAATGGTTTTTTCAGCGATCAAGAAAATGTAAATTCTTGAAGAAAAACGAAATAGTTTAAAAAATTTGAGTATCTTGGCGAAGATTTTTTAAAAATGGAACAAGAAATCTTTTCATATCACGGTGACTGTTTAACGAATGCTTCAATAGAACCTTTGTTGCAAAAGGTTATGGAAGTGTCTGAGAAACAATGTTTTTCGGGCGTTGTGAAGAAAGCATTGCGTTTTGTGACAGCAGAAATTTTAGGCAATATCACTTCTCACGCTTGTTTGAAAAGTGACGAGCCTTGTCCTGCGTCTATACGGTTGTCGCTCACAAATGACGATACAATTCGTATAGAAGCGAAAAATTTTATTTCCAACGACAAAAAAGAAACTTTACAAAATCTGCTCAATACGATAAACTCCTTATCTCATCACGAATTAAAGGAATTGCAAAAAACAACGTTGCAAGAAAATCTCGATGCAGAAGGTAGTCCTCGTATCGGTCTGATTATGATTCGCCGAAAAAGCTGTAAACCGATATTTTGCAGCTTTGAGCCATACAACGACGAAATTTCCTACGTCACATTGGTGGTTGAAATTAGTAAGAATCTACAAGATGATTTGCGGAAAGAGTACACGAAACGCACGCCACAAATCAATTTTGATATAGAGAAGGAACGTTTCGAAATTTCGGGAGTTTCGTTCCCCGAAGACACCGAAAACTATTATTCGGAGATAGAGAATTGGATAAACAAGCACGAGCCGTTTTTGGCAGAGTTGTCAAATCCTGTCATTAAAATTGATTTGGATTATTTCAATTCCAGTTCGTTAAAAAATATCGTTCGTACCGTAAGAGATTTGTTATTGACAAATCCCGACAAATTCACCATAGAATGGTATTACGACGTTGATGACGAAATTTCACACGAAGAGGGAAAAGAAATGAGTGAAATTTTACACAAGAAATTTATTTTTATTCCAAAAAAATAATCATATTTGCAAAGATAATAATTTTAGCTATGGAAAATATAAAAATGGAAGGAACGGCAAAAACGCCGGATTTAAGTTTTGATGCAACTACAGGTGTGTTCGACATTAAAGGTCGTTCAATTCCTGAAAACTCTGTAGAATTCTACAAACCTATCTTAGAGTGGTTGGATGCATATTCAAAACAAGCACAAGCAAAAACAGTTGTTAACGTTCAATTGGAGTACTTCAACACGAGTTCTTCAAAATGTATTTTGGACTTGTTGAAGAAATTCGAAATGATTTCAAAGAACGGAAACGACATCGTAGTAAAATGGCATTACGAAAGTGATGACGAAGATATGATGGAAGCAGGTGAAGATTACAAATCTATCATCAACGTTCCTTTCGAATTAGTAGAGATTGAAGATTAATATTCAATTATCGTAAATTTTAAACCCACAATAAGCGATTGTTGTGGGTTTTTTATTCCTTTTTCCGAAGGATTGTCAAGCCGTCACGAATTGGCAGAATAACCGTCTCAACACGAGAATCGTGTTTTACCAAATCATTAAATTCAAGTATTCCCTTGGTTTGCAAATCGTTTTTGTCAACGATTTCGTCTATTACGTGACCGTCCCACAAAGTATTGTCGGCAAATATATAGCCACCCACATTCAGTTTCTGCATACACGTCTCGTAATACGCACAATAATGTCGTTTGTTGCCGTCAATAAACACGGCGTCGAACGAATATGGAAATGTCGGAATAATTGAAAGGGCGTCGCCTATGTGCAGTTGGATTTTGTTTCCGTGTTCCGAAGCGTGAAAAAACTTCAGAATCTTGTCTTCCAGTTCATCATTGATTTCAATGGTGTCGAGTGTTGCCTCGGCCGACAAGCCTTCGGCAAGACAAAGAGCGGAATAGCCCGTATAAGTGCCGATTTCAAGCACATGCTTGGGTTGAATCATCTGCATGAACATTTTCAGAATCCTTCCTTGAACGTGTCCCGAAAGCATTCTTGGGTGTAACAAGGTGAGATGTGCTTGCCGATTCAATTCCTTGAGAATTTCCGGCTCATCATCAATGTGTTCCTCGATATATGCCTGCAAAAGCAGCTCTGACTTTGTCTTCATAGAAATAAATGATGGTAAAAATACGTTTTTTTCGTCTTTTGGGCACTACAAACCGTGGGGAATTTGCGTATATGATAGTTTTAACGTATGTTTGCATCGTAAAAAATTATATGATACTCTTAATTGTATATTTATTAATAGCCTTAGTTACATCATTCCTGTGCTCTATCTTGGAATCTGTATTGATGTCAACGCCAATCTCCTATATCACAATGCGTGAAGAAGAAGGCAGTCGTAGTGCGACATTGTTCAAAAAATACAAGCTATCGACGGAGCAACCTTTGGCGGCAATTTTGTCGTTGAACACCATTGCCAACACGATTGGTGCCGCAGGCGTGGGAAAACAAGCCACTATCGTACTCAATAGCATTCCGTTCGGTATTGTCTCGGCTGTTGTCACTTTGTTGATTCTCATTTTTTCGGAAATAATCCCAAAAACCATCGGCACATCGTACTGGAAACGCCTTATGACGTTTACCGCACGCTCCATCAGCATCCTTATTGTTGTGATGTATCCGTTTGTAAAACTGATTCAATGGATTGCCCGTTGGATTACACCCAAAGAAAGCGAGACGACCGTGAGCCGCGAGGAAGTGTCGGCTATGGCAAATGTGGGAGAAGAAGAAGGCGTGATTGAAGAAAGCGAGAATAAAATCATTCAGAATATCATAAAACTTGAGAATATCAAGGCGTGCGACGTAATGACGCCACGCGTGGTAGCCGCCATTGCACCCGAATCAATGACGTTGCGTGAGTTTTACGACAACGACGATTACCTCCATTTTTCAAGAATTCCCGTATATGCCGAATCGCAGGAATACATCACGGGCTACGTTTTGCGAAGCGACGCTCTTGAAGAATTGGCGGAAGATAATTTCGACCTCACGTTAGGCAGTCTGCGACGCGATATCACGTTCTTTAACGAAGAACAATCTATTAGCGCCGTGTGGGAGGCATTGCTGAAAAACAAAGCACAGATTGCGTTGATTATCGATGAATATGGCTGTTTCCAAGGTATTCTGACGTTGGAAGACATTATAGAAACCATTCTCGGACTTGAAATCATCGACGAGAATGATGAAGTGAGCGACCTACAACAATATGCTCGTGAACGTTGGGAAAAACGCCAGAAACAAAACAAGAACTTTAGGACATTGCCTACAAAATCATCCGACAATAAGGATATTAAATCGGCAATAGATTATTAATAGGAAATCTTAATCAGTTATACCTCCAAGGCCGGTGCCGGTGTTGATTCCTGCGATTTCACGATAGATTGCGAAATGTTGATCACAAAGTCACCTATCTTCTCGTATAACGCAAAAATACTACTATACAATGTACCGACTTCGTACGTATAATCGCCTGATTTAAGGGCTTCTACGTGTACGTCACGAAGAATGTTTCGGTAATCGTTTATGGCATCTTCGGCTTCGTAGGCCGAGGTAATTTCAACATCGTCGTAGTTTTTGTTCAAGTTCGCATCCATAATTTCCAAGGCATGACGAACGCAATCAAACATTTTTTGCAAATGTCCGTCATTATTTGCTCCAAACTCTACCCTTTGTTCACGTTGTGCTTTCTTCGTTATGGAAATGTGATAAATGCTGTCGCCAATACTTTCCAGATTATCAATAATACGGAGCATTGCACTGATTTTCTTGGAACCTTCCTTACTACCGATTGTCTCGGAAATATGCGTCAAGAATTTTGCAATTTCAATTTCCATCACATCGGTTAGTTCCTCATATTTCTTGATTTTTGCGAGGTAGTCAAGAAAATCATCTTCCGATTTCACCTTGTTCAGTTCGGGAAGATAATCGTACATTTTTAAAACACGTCGAGAAAAAAGTTGTATTTCCTGCTGGGCACTTTCCAAATCCAACTCCGACGTGCTCATAAAGTGACTTGGGATGTATTTCAATTTGAAAATTTCATCGTCTTCGGCAGGCGTTTTCACCATCCAGTCCACGATTTTGATGATTTGTGGGATGAACCAAACCAAAATCATTGTATTTACCACGTTGAAGAACGTGTGGAATATTGACAAAGCCATAGGAATAGCCGTAGGATTGTAGCCCTCGCTGTTCGGTAACGCATATGGATCGGCACCTATGAAAGCGATTGTCATTTTTGCAATCAACTGCATCAATGGATAAAATACAATAAGCGTGATGACAACACCCAACACGTTGAATACCAAGTGGGCACGTGCCGCTTTCTTTGCCATAGCATTTGCAACCATGGCGGCAAGGTTTGCAGTAATTGTCGTACCAATGTTCTGCCCCATAACCAAAGCTACGGCAACGTCAAAGCCAATCCAACCCTTGTAACACATTACGAGCGTAATTGCCATCATTGCGGCACTGGCTTGAACCAAACACGTCAACGCTGCTCCAATAACGATAAATAGTAGGATTGAAAGATATCCGTAATTAGAAAGCGTCCCGAGCATTTCCAAGAAATTTGGATATTCTTCAAGGTTTGGCATTACATTTTGCAAAAATTGCAAACCAATAAGAAGAAATGCAAGTCCAATGACAAACTCATGAATAGATTTGAGTTTGTCTTTTTTCATGAACATAAATGGCAAAACAATTGCAACAGCAATAAGAGGAAAACTCAATGCACCGCTTGACTCACCAAGACCGAACAATGAAATAATCCACGCCGTTACCGTTGTACCAATGTTGGCGCCCATAATCACGGCAATAGCACCTGCAAGCGACAACAAACCAGCATTCACAAAACTCACGACCATAATAGTAGTTGCCGATGACGACTGAATAGCCGTGGTGACAATCGTACCCGTTAAAATACCTCGTATTGGTTTGTCGGTCATTTTTGCAAGAATCGTACGCATCTTGCTACCTGCTAATTTCTGCAAACTGTCGCTCATCAACTTCATTCCGTAGAGGAACACGCCCAAAGCACCGACAGCGACGAGAAGAATCTTGAGTATGGTTAAAAACGTATCCATATTTCGCCTTTTTGATAATGCGAAATTATGTTTGTTGTGTTACCTGTATGTTAATCAATGTTAAGTTTTTGTTAAGTTTTGTTATGAAAACTTATTCTTTGTGTCGGGCTTTCAATTCCCGTGCAAGGTCTTCGATTCTCAGCCCTTTTTCGGTAAGCAAGACAATAAGGTGATAAATCAAATCGGAGGTTTCGTACAATAACTGTTCTTTTGTTCCTCCTGTGGCTTCAATTACCGTTTCAATGGCTTCTTCACCTACTTTCTGCGAAATTTTGTTGATACCTTTGGTAAACAATTTTGTAGTATAGGAACCCTCGGGCATTTCTTTTTTACGACGTTCTATAAAGTCTTGTAAATAAGAAAGAAACGCCAAATCCTCAATATTTTTCTCGCCAAGGAACGTGTCTGCTCCCGTAGTAGAACCGTCAGGCAATGCAAGAATAACGATGGCGGAACCATCTTCGTTACAAATAATGGAATCCACTGCAATAGGTTTGTTATATTCTCCTCCTGTAAGTAATTTGCTTTGCTGCGTTTTTTTATCAAATAGATATATTTGATTAGATTCTTTCATTTTTGTGAAAGTTTCTTCATTAACATATCCGACAGAAAGTATCTTTTTTGTTCTCGTATCTTGCACAACGGTTTGTACAAGTCCATTTACAGTGAAGTTTGGTTCCATTCTTTATTTTTTGCAAATATAAAAACTTCCCCCCTCTATCAATAGAAATTGATTGTTTTTCAAAAAACATTTTTTCAAACCTTACACTGCGTCTATGCAGAAAGAAATTGACATTGGCTTTACAAAGCCCATTATTTCCCTATACAGTTCATAATCACGCTAATCATCATTTCTTTCTCTTCGCTGCGGGATTCGGCAATCATAATCGTAAGAGCCACAAGCGTATAGTCGTCAATCGTCTTTTTGCCGTCAATGAACAAGGCACCATTTTTGTCGAGAAAATACAAAAACATTGTGGCGGCAATGCGTTTGTTTCCGTCAATAAAACTATGGTTTTTGGTCACAAAATACAACAAGTTGGCGGCTTTCTCCTCCAACGACGGATATACGTCGCTGCCACCGAACGATTGATAGATGTTTCCGATACTACCTTTGAACGAATCGTCTTTTTCTTTGCCAAACAACGACGATTCATCACCAAACCGCATGGATTCTATTACCGACATACATTCCTCGTATGTCAGTACATGAATCGTTTTGCTGCCTTTGGGCCGTTTCATTGTTTGGTGGTCGTAGGAATCGAGCAAATCCAACGCTGTGTTGAATTTTTCCACAACGGAAAGCACTTGTTTGCTGTCCAATACGTTTTCTGCACGTTTCAGAATTTGAATCACCTGTCCTAATTGAGCAGTACGTTTTTCGTTTATTGCATATCCCCGAAGCAGATAGTCTTTAAGAACGGAGTTTGCCCATCTACGAAAATCCACACCATGTTTTGACTTAACTCTGTAACCAACCGAAATTATAACATCCAGATTGTAATAATTCACATCGTGGGATTGTGTTTTGCCGTATAATGCACCATGTTTAGTGGTTGTCGCAAATTTTGCGACAACCACAGAATCATACAATTCTTCGGTAATTGCATTGTTTATGTGCTTTCTAATTGTCTTTTCGTCTCTTCCGAACAAAAGAGCCATTTGGTTGGCTGTCAGCCAAATAGTTTCATTTTCCAACCGCACATCCAATTGGATTTTGCCGTCCTCTGTCTGATAGATTTCAATCTTATTTGTGTTCATACTTTTACATTTTGGTTACTGCAAAGATATAAAACATTTCATATTTTTTCCCGTTTCCCACGCTGTTATCGTAATTTAGTTTTACGGATACAAAACTTTGTGAACCGCAAGCATTGCGGTCTACATATATCTGGCAAGGAGAAAAATCTAAAAAATAATTATCTTTGCATAGAACGAAATATGGAAGAGGGAATTACATTATCGGAACTTGCAGAGTTGATTGAACAAGGTTTGCAGAAATCCTTGCAACCCTCGTATTGGATTGTTGCCGAAATAAGTGAAATTCAGGCAAATAGGAATGGGCACTGCTATTTGGAACTAATAGAGAAACCCGAAGACGAGCAAAATCCCGTAGCAAAAATGCGGGCTATAATTTGGGCAAACGTCTATAAACTGATGGACCCCTATTTCGAGTCGGAAACGGGCTCGCATCTTTCTGTGGGAATGAAAATTATGGTGCTTGTTTCAGTTACGTATCACGCACTCTATGGTTTGAGCCTGCAAATCAGCGACATAAACCCTGTTTATACAATTGGCGAGGACGAGCAACGACGCTTGAAGATTATCCGTCAGTTGGAAGAAGAGGGCATCATGGACCTGAACAAGGAAGTTCCTCTTCCTACGGTAATTCAGCGGATTGCGGTGATTTCGTCGCCTACGGCTGCAGGTTTTCAGGATTTTATGAATCAACTGAATTACAACCAATACGGCTTCAAGTTTCAGACAACTTTGTTTCCTGCCGCAATACAAGGGGGTGAAGTGGAGAAA
>JAEEQV010000415.1:0-2263 GCA_016285445.1 Bacteroidales bacterium | reverse complement strand
GGACGATATGTACCATCGTTCATTTCGCGAAGAACCACGTTGGTAAATAGTTTGAACATTTTTTCTTCTTGAGTCTCGTCTTGGTAGAACGCTTTCCATGCATATTCGTACAGTTCTTGTAAACGCTCTGCGCTCATGTGCTTTGGATGATAGACAACTTGTCCTGCGTTGTAGTGGTCCCAATCGAAGTCAAAGATTCTTCCCTGACGGAGCAAATCGTCGTATGCCTTGGTGTGTGGGAACGGGGCAAGAACGGTGAATTCTGCCAAATCCAAATCAATCTCCAACAAGAAGTCAATCAGTCGTTTAATGTCGTCCTCGGTTTGGTTGTCAAGACCGAGCAAGATGGTGCCTTCCACGCCAATTCCGTAGTCGTGGTAGCGTTTCACACGTTCGCGGATATATTTCGATGTGTCGTACACAGCCTGGTACACGTACCAAGCACCTGCTTGAGCTGCTAAATCGAGCACTTGAGGATCGTCTTCAATCGTGTGGCTTATCCATTTCTTTTTCAAAGGAATCATTTCTTTGAAAAGTTGCATTTCCCATTCCTTGTTTTGTGCCAACGAGTTGTCAACAATGAAAAGTCGGTTGTTGTCGATTGTTTCAAGGTCGGCGATTGTTTTGTCGATTGGACGAGGACGGAAACAACGGCTTCCCAAATATGAAACTGCGCACGGGTAGCAGCTGAAACGACAGCCGCGTGATGCGTGGAACAAGTCAACCATAGGAACACCCTTGTGGTTGTAGAGTTCGCGCTTGTACAAATCGCGGCGGGCAGGACCCACGAGCGAAATATCGGGCATATTGCCCATATAATTGTAAACTTTTTTCAGTTTCCCGTTTTTCCAATCGTCCATCACTGCTTCCATACGACCTTCCGATTCGCCAAGAAACACAGAGTCAGCATGTTGTATGGTTTCTTCTGCATGAAGCATGGTAGAAATCCCCCCAAACATTACTTGCTTGCCCATTGCACGATATTTGTCGGCAATAGCCCAACCACGTTTTACTTGCGTTGAAAGCATCATGGAAATAGCAACCATGTCGCATTCTTCGTCCCAGTCAATGTCTTCAACATTTTCGTCGGTAAACGAAACATCAACCCATTCGGGAAGTGTCGCCGCAAATACGACAGGTCCGTGAGGAGGCAAGTTGAACGTTGTTTGTCCAGGAAGTTTTTTCCAACGGGGATAAATCAATTTCAGTTTCATACAAATTCAATTTTGTACAAATGTAAAAAATAGTTTTGGGTTGGGGATGAAAAAAATCGATTTTTAAAACAAGTGTGGTATTGTTTTTGTGAAAAAGAAAAATAAATGAATAAATTTGTTGCGATATGAAAAAGGTGTTTTTTATAGTAGTTGCGTTGATGATCGCATTTATTTCGCAGGCACAAACCTATACGTTGCCGTGTGTGTTGGTGAATGGCGATACGTTGGGATTGGTTAAAATTCCCAAGGTGTATATATTTCCTCCTATGAATTTTCAGTCAAAAGAGGAGTATTTAAAATACAAAAAACTCGTTCGTGATGTGAAAAAAGTGTATCCGTATTCTCAAATTGCGAAAAACACGTTCAAGGAGATTCAAGATATTATGGATTCGCTTCCGAATAATCGTCAGCGTAAACAATACATCAAGGCAAAGGAGGATGAATTGGTTGAACGTTATGCAAAGGAACTTGTTTCAATGACCGTTCGTCAGGGCGAAATTCTCTCAAAGTTAGTTGACCGTGAGCTGAATAAAAATGCTTACGATTTGATAAAAGAATTGCGTGGAGGCGTTGCTGCCACAATGTGGCAAGGTGTTGCGAAAATGTTCGGGGAATCTCTGAAAAACACCTACGACGCACAAGGCGAAGATCTGCTGATAGAACGCATTGTGATTCAGATTGAACAGGGGACGATTTGAAGGAATTACATTCTTTCAGGAACTTTGATTCCCAACAAATTCATTCCTGAAGCGATGATTGTAGCAACTTCTTTCGACAATGCTAGACGGAACGCCTTTGTAGCTTGGTTTTCCTCGTTAAGAATTGAATAATCGTGATAGAACTGATTATACAATTTCACAAAATCATAAACATAATTGGCGATATACGACGGAGCATGGTCTTTTGCCGCTGTTTCAATCACATAGCCGTAACGAGAAATTGTCTTTAACAACTCTTTTTCTTTATCGTTGCATTCGCTTACCGAGAAATTCTCGTTCACCTCAATGCCTTGTTCTTTTGCCTTACGCAACAACGAACAAATTCGAGCG
>JAEEQV010000414.1:0-2269 GCA_016285445.1 Bacteroidales bacterium | reverse complement strand
CATCATCTTCATTCACATCTTCGTCACCTTCGTATCCGCTCATTTGAGTTCTAAGATATTCTTTCTCTTCTTCTGTTAACTCAACTCCTTCAGCATTAGATGCTTGAGCGAGCAATTTACTTGTTATGATAGCTTCTTTATCTGTCATGCCATTTTCCACTTCATATTCAATGATGATAGTGTTACCTTTTTGTGAAACGTTTTTTACAATACCATCTTCGTCATTAGATTGTCCTTCTGAACTTTTCCATTCTTCATAGGTCCATTGTGCTAACATTGCAGATGAGCATTCTATGGTTGCAGTATGTTCTGTTACAAATCCATTGCTGAATTTATATTCATTTTTCCAAGATTGTGCGCCTATCTCTCCCGCATAAACTGCATATTCTACGGTAACACTATTGGAATTCTCTGAGTATTTTGCTTCTGGTACCGTTGTTTGATTACTAGGTTTAGGATCATTGTTCTTGTCATCGTCACCACAACTAACCATTGCGAAACTTGAAACTGCGGCTAATAAAGCCATAAAGATTTGTTTTTTCATAATAATAAAATTTGAAGTTATAATTTAAATGTTTTCTTTTAGTTCATTCAATCGTGCTTTAATAGCGGTGAGCTTTTCAACAATTTGCATTTTTGTCAAACTGTCGTCGGAACCTTCTTTGAGTTTTCGTTTTGCACCTTCAAGCGTCATTCCCAAATCCTTTACATAATAATGTATCAACTTGAAATTCTCAATGTCGGCGGGCGTGAACTGACGATTGCCTTTCGCATTCTTTTTTGGTTTGATAACGTCAAATTCCTTTTCCCAAAAACGAATTAACGAAGCGTTTTCGTCAAACATTTTTGCTACTTCTCCAATGGAGTAGAACATTTTTTCAGGATCCAATTCTATATTTTTCATAAAAACCAAAATTTCAGGGGTAAATATAGATAAAAAATTGTATTTTCGTCCAAAGATTTTTATGGATTTTATTTGTTAAAAGGTATGAGCAAGAAAAGTTTTATCGTATTTGTTTGTTTCGTTTTGGCAGGAGTTTGTAATCTCTCGTTTGCCCAATCGTTAACAGTTAACTCTGTATTTCAGTCGGGAATGGTTTTGCAATATGGTAAGGAAATTCCTATTTGGGGAACAGCTGCTGCCAATGCAGTTGTGAAAGTTGAATGTAATGAAAAATTCTCCACGGAATCGGTTGCTGACGAAAATGGGAAGTGGAAGGTGGTTTTCCCATCAACTAACTATGGTGGTCCGTATGAAATGAAGGTTTATGTGAACGACGAGGTTGCAAAGACTATGACCGACGTATATTTTGGAGAAGTGTTCTATTGCTCGGGACAGTCGAATATGGAACTTGAAGTTCGTCAATGTAATGACTTTTCTGCTGTGAAGGCAGCGGCAAACGACGAAACAATTCGTCAAATGAAAGTTTCCAAAGGCGTAGCGTATGAGCCATCCGACGAATTGCCAACAGTTACGTGGAAACCGGCAACGTCGGCAAATGTGGGCTCTTTCTCTGCTGCTGCATATTTTTGTGCATTGGAATTGAGGGAAATGGGAGCTATCTCAAATGATATTCCTATTGGAATTTTGAATAATTCGTATGGTGGAGCGCGTGTAGAGGCATGGATGAGCAAGGAAATGCTCGGCTACGACGAACAGGATGTGGTACTTGCGGCTGCAGAAGATGAACGTCAGCCGACGAAAATCTTCAACAAAATGGTGAATCCGTTGATTGGCTTGCCGTTTAAGGCAATGTTGTGGTATCAGGCAGAATCGAACTGCGACAATGATAACGATGCAAAATTGTATAGCCAGCAATTCACAAAAATGATTACTTCGTACCGTGAATTATGGGGAATCGGCGATTTTCCTGTGATTTGGGTGCAGTTGCCAAACTACATTTCCGAAGTTCGTTCAACCAAAGATAATGAGTTTATCCCGACTTCAACGCCACAAGCTTCTCACGCTTGGGTGACTATGCGTGATGAACAATCCAAATGTCTATCTCTTTTGAACAACTCAGCGCAGATTGTCACTATCGACGCTGGTTTGGCGGGCAATATCCACCCAACCGACAAGCAGACTATTGGCACTCGTTTGGCTCTTGCGTTAAAAGAATCTGTGTATGGTGCTGATATAAAAGGTACAAGTCCTATGGTGGATGATTATGTAGTGAACGAGAATGGTTCTGTTACGATTTCGTTTGATAACATGTATGACCTTGTTTGTCAGGAATATGTAAAGACTGATGATTATAAAATTGTTGCC
>JAEEQV010000413.1:0-2272 GCA_016285445.1 Bacteroidales bacterium | reverse complement strand
TTGTACGAATTTTCAATAGATTTTATTGATATTCAAGATGTTGTGGCTCTTCACAAATTCATCTTGCAAAAAAATGTCACGTTAATTTTCAATGGGGGATTGAACCAAAAGAGCCTGATGGACATTTTGGCGTTGATTAACGAGCAGGCGTTTGGTCGTTTGGAGCGCAAGAAAAAAATGTGCAACGTGATGGTTGAAATGCTCCAGAATGTGGTGAAACACGGCTCGAAGAACAGCGAGGACCGTCCTGGCGGGAATCCCGTGTTGTTCTATATTGCGCAGGATGGCGAGGAATTCAGCCTAAATGCGGGCAATTATATTGACAAGGTGTCAATGGAAAAAGTAACAACCAAAATCGACCATCTCAATATGCTCAACGATGAGGAAATTGATGACTACTATATGAAATGTCTTCTCGATTTCGATGTTGATAACAGCAAGGAAGCTGGTCTTGGGCTCGTTGACCTAAGAATGAAAAGCGGTCAGAAAATCAATGATGAAATATCGCCTATCAACGACACAATTTCATTTATATTAATGCAAGTAATTATATAGTATGGAAACCTTACACATAGAAGCGACTGAAGAAACTCCAGAAATAATCTTGGATGCGGAAAACAATAAATTCTCCATCTCGGGAAGGTCGTTGCCCGAAGATTCGGTTGCGTTTTATGAGCCGGTGTTTGCATGGTTGACGAAATATGCCAGCGAAGCATCCAACGATATGGATTTTGAGTTTTTTATGGAATATTTCAACACTTCAACGGCTAAACAGATTGCGAAAATATTCTTGCAATTGGAAAAAATAAGCGAAAATGTGTTTGTTCAAGTCATATGGAAATACAAGAAAAACGACTTGGATATGATGTCGTCGGGGATGAGGTTCTCCAAATTGCTGAGCCTTGAATTTGAATTAAGGGAAGTTGACTGCTAAGAGTTGGCCCTGTAGTTCAATGGATAGAATAGTTGTTTCCTAAACAATTGATTTGGGTTCGATTCCCAGCGTGGCTACACAATGAAAAAAATAGTTTCTACCATATTTTTTACCCTTGTCGCGATTTGTGTCCTTGCACAATCCGACATTGACTGCCGTCTTACAAAATCGTTCATCAATCAGAACATGAAGGAGTGGAACGTTTTTATTGACGAATTGAGTTTGGAATATGAGAAGACAAAGTCTGCCGACGTACAGTTCAAACGTGCGGTGGTGCGACATCTTTATATTGCGTATCTGCTTTTTAATGACAAATCGTCGAAACAAATTGACATTCAGTTAGATGCTTTGGGCAAAGACATTGAGGAACTTGAAAAAAACGCAACGTATTCTAAGACGGTACTTGCCTTGAAATCACCCTATTATGCCTATTCTGCTCTCAACAATCCTCTTACGGCGGTATATCGGTTGCCAATGAGTTTTTCTGCCGCAAAGACGGCTATTGACGAAGCAAAAGATTCTCCGTATAGTTGGGCTGAATATGGCAACCTGCTGTATTGTTATGCTCTTTTTATCGGTGGGGATTTCGATGATGCCGTTTCCTCGTTTCAGAAAGCTATTGCTCTTATGGAAAAGAAGGAGAGGAATTTGTCGTGTAACTGGTACTACCTCAACACATTACTGTTTCTCGCAAAAAGTTACGAAGACGGGAAAAAATTCGACAAAGCCAATCAGGTGTACGACAAAATCCTAAAAATCCGTCCCGATTACGAAGCGATTCATAGGTGGAAACACTAAGATAATTAAAAGTGAAGAGTTAAGAATTAAGACAGGGGAGTTGAATGTTGCCCTTTAAATTTTAATTCTTATTTTTTAATTCTTAATTCCCAAAATATCGTACTTTTGCTACACATAAAACCATATAAATATGTTCTCAGGAATAGTTGAAGAATGTGCCAAGGTAGTTGGCATTGAAAAAGACCAGACAAACATCCATTTTACGCTTACATGCAGTTTTGTGAAAGAGCTTACGATAGACCAAAGCGTGGCTCACAATGGCGTGTGCCTGACGGTTGTGAAGAAAACCGACACGACGTACACGGTGACTGCAATGCAAGAAACGCTCATAAAATCGAACTTGGGAGATTTGACTGTGGGCGATGAGGTGAACGTGGAACGTAGTATGAATATGAACGGCCGACTGGACGGTCACATCGTACAAGGTCACGTTGACCAGACAGCAGTTTGTACAAAAATCGACGAAGCCGACGGCAGTTGGTATTTCACGTTTGAATATGACCCTGCACAAAAGGATTATATAACCGTCGAAAAGGGCTC
>JAEEQV010000032.1:0-12352 GCA_016285445.1 Bacteroidales bacterium | reverse complement strand
CCACGACCACCAGACTGCTTGATGTGTTTACCTTGGGCTTCAGCTACGCCACGAATAGTTTCGCGGTAAGCAACTTGTGGAGCACCAGTGTTGGCTTCGACGCCATGTTCACGTTTCAGACGATCGATAATGATTTCGAGGTGAAGCTCACCCATACCAGAAATAATGGTTTGGCCAGTTTCCTCGTCGGTGTGGACGCGGAAGGTTGGATCTTCTTCAGCGAGCTTGGAAAGACCGATGCCCATTTTCTCTTGGTCGGCTTTAGTTTTTGGCTCAACTGCGATAGATACCGGTGGATCTGGGAAATCAATCGATTCAAGTAAGATTGGATGGGCTGGGCTACAAATGGTTGTACCAGTAGTACAGTTTTTGAGACCCACCACAGCGGCAATATCACCGGCGGTGATTTCAGAAATCTCATTACGGTCGTTGGCATACATACGGACCAAACGGCCGATGCGTTCCTTATCGCCGGTTGTAGCGTTCATCACGGTATCACCGGATTTGAGAGTACCAGCATAGACGCGGATGAAGATTAGTTTACCTACAAATGGGTCAGTGGCAATCTTGAATGCGAGAGCAGTAAGAGGCTCTGAATTGGCGGCTTTGCGGACGATTTGGTCGCCAGTTTTTGGATCGGTACCAACGGTTTGACCTTGGTCACGATCAAGTGGAGAAGGAAGGTAGTCGGTCATGAGGTCGAGAACTTTTTCAACGATTACACCACGGCCATCGCCACCGGTAACGAGGAAGAAATCACCATCAAGTACGCGTTTTCGAAGAGCGGCTTTAAGTTCGATTTCGGTGATTGATTCTTCACCTTGTGAGAAATACTTATCCATCAAGGCTTCGTCAGCTTGGACGGCTTCTTCAATCAACATGGAGCGAGCATTTTTGGCTTTTTCAACCATGTCGGCTGGGATTTCACCAACGGTAAGTTCGTGATCGGCATAATCTTTGTAGGTGTAAGCCTTCATATCAATAAGGTCTACGACACCACAAATATCTTTTTCAAAACCAATTGGCAAATGAATGGCTACAGCGTTCTTGGACAAACGTTTGTGAATTGAATCAAGTGACTTATAAAAATCACCACCAATTTGGTTAATCTTATTGACAAAACAAATGCGTGGAATACCATATTTGGTAGCTTGGCGCCACACAGTTTCGGACTGAGCTTCAACGCCCATCTTACCATCAAATACTACGACGGCACCATCAAGCACGCGAAGAGAACGTTCTACTTCGGCGGTAAAGTCGATGTGGCCCGGGGTATCAATAATGTTGATTTGATGGTTTTTCCAATAAACGGTTACAGCAGCAGAGGTAATCGTGATACCACGTTCCTGCTCTTGAGCCATCCAGTCCATAGTAGCGGCACCATCGTGTACTTCACCTATCTTGTGGTTTACACCAGTGTAATAGAGAATACGTTCTGTCGTTGTAGTCTTACCAGCATCGATGTGAGCAGCGATACCGATATTTCTTGTATAATGTAAATCAACTTTTGCCATCTTTCGGTACTATTAAAATCTGAAGTGAGAAAATGCTTTGTTCGCTTCTGCCATTCTGTGAGTTTCGTCTTTCTTCTTGAAAGCTCCACCTTCTTCGTTGAAGGCAGCCAAAATTTCAGCAGCTAATTTGTCTTTCATTGAATGACCAGCACGTTTACGAGCGTACAAAATCAAATTCTTCATACCGATTGACTCGCGTCTTGCAGGGCGGATTTCAGATGGGATCTGGAATGTAGCACCACCAACACGACGACTTTTTACCTCAACCAATGGAGTAACATTGTCTAAGGCCTTTTTCCATACGTCTAATGCAGACATATCTGGAGTTTGTTTCTTTTCTTCAACGATATCTAACGTATCATAAAAAATATCGTATGCGATGCTTTTCTTGCCATCAAGCATAAGATTATTTACGAACTTCGTTACTACCACATCCCCAAACTTAGGATCTGGAAGAATTACTCGTTTTTTTGGTTTACTCTTTCTCATTGAAAATGTTTATTTAAAAATTATTTTTTTGCTTCTTTTGGACGTTTTGCTCCATATTTAGAGCGTGATTGTAATCTTCCTTCAACACCCGATGAATCCAATGCACCTCTCACTAAGTGATAACGCACACCTGGCAAGTCTTTCACACGACCGCCACGTACTAAAACGATTGAGTGTTCTTGAAGTTTGTGACCTTCTCCCGGAATGTAAGCGTTTACTTCCTTGCCGTTAGTTAAACGAACACGAGCAACCTTACGCATTGCAGAATTAGGTTTCTTAGGCGTTGTTGTGTAAACACGAACACATACACCTCTTTTTTGTGGGCAAGAACCTAATGCGGGAGACTTACTTTTGTCCACCAATTCAGTTCTACCTTTTCTTACTAACTGCTGTATTGTAGGCATATTACTGTATTAATTTGTTTATTATTAGATATAATTTTCCCATTAAATCGGGTCGCAAAGGTACATAATTTTTTGAAATACAATCAAAAAGACGCTTTTTTTTCAAAAAAACTTAACGAAAACAATTGTCAATGTGCTCGAAAGTACTGTAAATAGTGTATTTAGAAGGACTACTTTTTTTGTTGCAACATACATTATAATAATGAATACACTTTTTGTTGCATTCAAGAAATAATTACAAACTCGAGAAATTGATAGAGAACAACACCTCCGAATATGCCGTCATTTTTTCAGGGACGAACGAATAACGTAATCCAAGGTTAAACGGAGTAATGAGGCATAGGAAATGAAAATCCATAACCAATTCTGCCCCGAGTGAGAAATATTCTTTTTCTTCCTTGGGTGCGATGGCATAATCGACAAAGGCATTTCCCCGAATACGCTTAATGTACATAAAATCACCCCAACGGGCATCGGGATAGAACAAGGGCAACGCATAATTTGCCTGCACCGAATAGAACTGCTCAAAGGCAGGAATCGTGTCATTGGTATATCCGCGAGGAACTTGAATTTGTCGATTAAGGTTTAGTTTCCCGTTTGAAATCTCCTGATTTCGCTCTGCTCCGAAATAAAAATTCAAATTATGACTCCGTTGTAACCCAGGAAAATAGAGCCATAGCGAGGCAAAACAATATGGTGAATACACGTTTTGTTTGTAATCCGAAGAAAGATATTTAGGCAACGAATGCTCGTAACCGGCAAAGAATTTCTGTCCGAAACGGGAATGAAGTTCTTGCGTGGCCGTTTGGCGAAGGTTGGCAAGCGTGATGGTATATGCAATAATTTCTTCTTCGATTTTTTCATAAAAACTACTTCTATACTTCGTCGGACAATCATTCATAACCAAATTCACGTGTTGCATTTGCACGGATGGAATCACATAGCGATAATATGATTTTGAAGAAAAATTCAATGGCAAATACATTCTTCCTTGAATTTGTTCTATATCATAAGTAACTGTCATAGTGTCAGTTGCAATATCTGGTTTTGGCACTCGGTATTGTTTTACACCTTTATCAAACTCAAATTCAAACACAGGGAACAATCCTTGATACGTCAGTTTGCCAAAACCCACTTGCGAACCGTCAAGCGGTTTCCACTTGTAACCACCCGACGCCACAAGCGTGCCCAAATGATTCTGCGAATTTATCTGAAATCCGAATCCCTGATCATCAACGTCACTACCGTTGTAATTTAAGCAGAATGGCATCCAACTATGAATGTTTATGCCGTGCAGCAAACGAGAATAATGTTTGGTGGGAAACGGCACGGTATCAATTTTCGTCATATCCAATGCTCCACCTTCTTGATTGGTAAGCATTTGAGCCAGATTGAAATAATCTTTTTTCACCACGTTCAGACTATGCCACGCAACAGGATTCAACGGCGTTTTCACCAACTGAAATCCGTCGGCCGTATAGTTTGAGAACACAAGCGTACTATCGTGAACGGACGGATATTTACAACCAAAATTACCCACGGTTATGCGTGAAATTTGTTTTGTATCGCGTTGCAAGGCATAAATGTTATCAACGCCGGAATACGACGAGACATACAAAACATATTCGTGCCAATAAATTGGCGTGGAATAATCATCGTTGGAATACGGCAACAATTCGGCGAAAGAATCTTCTGCCACATCGTATTCCATAATAGGTTTCCCTTGGGAACCAGGACCGACAAACACAATTTTTGAGCCATTTTCGTTCCACGACGGCTGTTGAACCGCATCGTGATTGGGCGTCGCTATTTTTCTAAAGAACTTTTTAGAGGGAATATCATAAAAAAGCAAATAATAACCTCCATTTTTCTCTATCTCAAACATAACGATTCGCTCATTTGAGGGAGAAACGGCAGGAGCAAAAACGTGTCGATGCGTGCGAACTTTCTTGGTTCTATTCCGTTCAATATCATACATAAACAAATGCGAAGTTGCTTTCATTTCCCAACGAATGTTCGCTTTTGTCTCTTCCCACACTATGGTTTTCCCATTTGACTGAATCTTGTCACCCGACGTTTTGAATCCTATATTGGAAACGACTTTTTCTTTTCCATTTTCCAATTTGACTAATTGTTCTATTCGGTCCAAGCCCTTTCGTTCCACGAAATACAGCGAATCTTGTACTTGAAATCCGTGAGAATAATTAGTATAAACCGATTGTTTGGGAGAAATCGTGTCAAACGTCGTCTGCACTTCCCTGTCGTGCTTCAGTTTCCATTCATTTGCCTGCTGCTCAAACATTGCCTCGTATAATTCCGTACGCGACAAGCCCGTTTTGTCTTTCACCGCATTATTTACAGGACGAAAACTAAAAGGACGATAGGCAATTCTATCCAAAATATCGGATTCCAACCCGACGCCATATTGTTTTCGTGCATTTGCAAGCATGTAATACCCCATCACATAATAATTGGGAACAAAATCTTTGTACGATCCAAAATACGCCTTGCTATACGAATACATTCCTTTTTCGTACAATTGTGCCCGCAATCCCATTGAAAAATCTGGCTGACGACCACGACCACTGTTGCTCAACGCCGTTTCGGTACAAACAGCATCTCCCTCGAGCAACCACGAAGGACTATATATTCCACCTAACAAGCCAGCGGCCTGTTCGCCAAGAAAAAAAGACAAAAAACGTATCTTTCCCTGATTGTATTTGTTCATCTGCACCACGTGACGATATTCGTGAATGGCAAGATTGTCGTACCACTCCTGTGCATCTTGGTCTGGTGACGAGATGGTAAATAAGTCCATTTGACTTGGAGCCCACGCAACCGAACCGTTGCTCGTATTCGTCTGGTTATGGACAACTATCGAAATTCTTTTGGGATTATATTTCAGACTTTTGGTGCAAGGATATTGTACGTATGACAATTTTTGTGCAATCGCTTGTGCCAACGAATCAGCACCTTTGGGATAAATCAATTGATATTGTTCCGTCTTAATTTGTCGCCATTGCACTCGGAACGGTTCTGTCCCCCACGAATAATACTGTCCGAAGCAGACGGAAGTTATAAGAGAGCAACAAACGACAAGAACAACACAAATTTTTCCAAAAACGTTCATTATTAATAATGTCCCGATGCCTTGACGGTCTTCACTATAACAGCACCAATTTTATATGGATCGCCATTGGAAGCAGGACGACGGTCTTCAATGCGTCCTTTCCAACCAGCCGACACCGTATTTACAGGGATTCTCAACGATGTGCCACGAGTACCTACGCCCCACGAAAAATCGTGAATAGAGGCAGTTTCGTGTTTTCCTGTCAGACGTTGGTCGTTGTACGCTCCATACACGTCCATGTGTTCTTTTACGTGTTTGCCGAATTCGGCACAAATATCGTCGAACACTTTTTTGTCGCCACACGTTCTCATCACTCCGTTTGAGAAATTTGCATGCATACCTGAGCCGTTCCAGTCAGCATCCTTGCCAAGAGGCTTTGGATGAAGTTCCACAAACACATTGTATTTTTCACAAATCAGGTCCATAATGTAACGAGCCACCCAAATTTCGTCGGCAGCACGTTTTGCACCTTTCGCAAAAATTTGGTATTCCCATTGACCACAAGCCACTTCGGCATTGGTACCTTCAATGTTCAGACCAGCCTCCAAACAAGCGTCAAGATGTTCTTCCACAATTTCTCTACCGTACGCGGTTTTTGCTCCGACACCACAATAATATGGACCCTGCGGACGAGGTTGCGTGCCATCGGCAGGAAAACCTAACGGAAGATTCGTGTCACAATTTATTAGGAAATATTCTTGTTCGTAACCAAACCAAAAATCATTGTCATCGTCGTCAATCGTAGCACGAGCGTTCGTGGAATGAGGCGTACCGTCAGTCCGAAGCACTTCGTTCATTACAATATATCCGTTTATCTGCAAAGGATTCTTACAAATAAAAACAGGTTTCAAGACACATTCCGTGGTATCACCCTCGGCTTGCTGACACGAAGAACCATCAAACGACCACAATGGACAGTCTTCGAGTTTTCCACTAAAATTTTCGGCAATACGCACTTTGCTTCTCAACGCTTGTGTTGGCTTGCTTCCGTCCAACCAGATATAATCTAACTTCGATTTCATAAAACAATTATTTCGAGGTACAAAATAACGGAATTTTCCTTGAAAAAAACGTTTATTGACAAAAATTCACAACAAGAAATCACTGGATTGAGAAATTGATTTTATCTTTGCCCCAATTCAAGAGCGAAATGACGATTCCATACAAAAATTCAGAAAAGGGCAAAAAAGGACAAATCATCGATATGTTCAACAACATTGCCGGCAAGTATGATTTCTTAAATCACGCGTTGTCGCTCAATATTGACAAAATCTGGCGTAACAAGGCAATCAAAGCCCTGAAGCCGCTCAATCCCCAAACAATACTTGACATAGCAACGGGAACGGGTGATTTTGCCATTCTTTCGGCAAAGAAACTACAACCCGAACACGTTACGGGCATTGACATTTCTGAAAAAATGTTGGAATGCGGAATAGAGAAAATCAAAAAACTCGACCTCCAATCAACGATTACACTTGAAGTTGGCGACAGCGAAGCAATGAAATTCGCCGACAATTCGTTTGACGCCATCACAGTTGGATTTGGCGTGAGAAACTTTGAGAATTTAGAACAAGGTCTGTCAGAAATGGTAAGGGTTTTGAAACCAAACGGCATTGCGGCGATACTTGAATTTTCCATGCCAGAACATTTTCCAATCAAGCAACTTTACACGTTTTATTTCAAACATATTCTGCCATTTATCGGCAAGATTTTCTCCAAAGATTACGACGCATATTATTACCTTTTCAATTCCGTGCAGGAATTTCCCTACGGACAAAAATTCGCCGACATTGCAAAAGCAGCAGGATTCCAAGATGTTCCCATTCAAAAACTGACGTTCGGAATAGCAAGTTTGTATATCTGTAGGAAATAGCAAAATACATTTCCCCTATAAAGCCCAAAACAGCATTTCACAAATCTGTTTCTCACTCGTAAGTACATTCTTTCGCTATTCAGCGTTGTTAAAACATTTTTACATTATTTAAAATGTGGCAACGACCAGTTTTTTATCACGCTCACCGTCCGAACCACAAATATCACAATGGCAGCAACGATAATCGAAATAAAATCGGGACAGGAAAGCATATCCATAATTAAATATATGCAACCTCCTATCAAACAAGCAGTTGCGTAGATTTCCCGACGGAATATCAATGGAATGTCAACACACATCAAATCGCGGACAATACCGCCAAACACCGCGGTGAGAATGCCCATCATCACCGACAAAATCGGATGAATGTCCAATGCCAATCCCTTTTGCATTCCAATGATGGTGAACACGCTAATACCAATCGTATCGAATAAGAACAGCGTTTTGGAATATTTTTCAATATAGTTTCGGAACAAAAAAGTGAAAACCACGCCAAACACCACAATATAAAAATACCAAATATCGTGTAACCACGCTACAGGAATGTTGAGCATCATATCGCGAAGCGTACCGCCGCCAATGGCAGTGACAACGCCCAAGAACACACCACCGAACAAGTCGAAGCGTTTTCGGGCAGCCGCAAGCGCGCCACTTATTGCGAACGCCAGCGTCCCCGCATAATCAAACACCGACAGTAGGTAGTCAACGACCATATGTGCTATACATTAAATTTGAAGTGCATTATGTCGCCATCCTGAACCACATAATCCTTGCCTTCCATCGACATCTTTCCAGCCTCTTTCACAGCAACTTCGGAGCCGTACGCAATATAATCCTCGTATTTTATAACCTCGGCTTTGATAAATCCTTTCTCAAAATCGGTATGAATAACGCCTGCAGCCTGTGGTGCTTTCGCGCCTTTGTGGTACGTCCACGCACGGACTTCCTTAGGACCAGCCGTGAGGAATGTCTCCAAATTGAGCAACGAATATGCCTGACGAATCAATTTGTTTACGCCCGGCTCGGTAAGTCCCACATCCTGTAGAAACATATCGCGTTCCTCTTGCGTGTCGAGTTCGGCGATTTCCGCCTCCAAAGCCGTAGCCAAAATCAAAACTTCAGCCTTTTCGCCTTTGATGGATTCCTTCACCGCATCAACATATTTGTTTCCGTTTATGCCCGATTCGTCAACATTACAAACGTACATCACCGGTTTCAACGTAAGCAAATGCAAATCATAGATTGCCGCCTTCTCCTCGTCATCCAAATTGAGCGTACGAGCCGATTCGCCTTTGAGCAGGGCAGCCTTCACACGGGTAAGAATGTCGCACACATATTTCGCTTCCTTGTCGCCACCAGCACGAGCCTGTTTCTCAACTTTGCTCAAACGAGACTCAACAGTCTCTAAATCTTTGAGTTGCAATTCCATATCAATTGTTTCCTTGTCGCGAACAGGATTGATTGAGCCATCTACGTGCGTGATATTTTCGTTCTCAAAACAACGAAGAACGTGGATAATGGCATCGGTTTCACGGATATTTGCAAGGAATTTGTTTCCCAGACCTTCACCTTTGCTCGCACCTTTCACCAAACCGGCAATGTCAACAATCTCGACAGTCGTAGGCACAACTTTTTCGGGATGAACAATCTTTTCAAGTTCGTTCAGTCGATTATCGGGAACGGTAATCATTCCCACATTCGGTTCTATCGTACAAAAAGGAAAATTTGCAGCCTGAGCCTTTGCGTTCGTCAAACAATTAAATAATGTTGATTTTCCTACATTCGGCAAACCAACGATACCACATTTCAAACCCATATCAAATTTATTTTTTGCAAAAGTAGTCTTTTTTGAGAATTATTCTCAACGCAAATTGTATATTTGCACTACTGAAAAATTGATATGGTTATACATAACGAAAAATACGCGAGCAAAAAGAAAATTTGGAAAACCGTCGGGGTTGTACTCATTATGACTATATGCGTGTACATTCCGCTTTCTTCTTATTTTTTGCGTGAATTTGGCGTGGAAATTCAAAAAATGAGTGCCGGATTCTACGTGTTGATGATTTTAGCCGTATTGGCTATCTATGCAGGCATAGTGTATTTGCAACACAAGAAAAAACTGAATTTCATCTACGTATCCGATGAAGACAATCAGAATATTGTATTTCGCTTTTATCATATACAATTATTGATGGCAAAATGCACGTCGTATAAAATTCCGTTCGACGCATTCAAAAAATATGAAATCGTGAACGAAGGGAAAGACACGAATTTGATTCTTTATCAGATGATGAACAAGAATCAGATGGCGAAATATCCCGCGATTTGCCTCAATTCACTTAAACCAGAGGAAATTCAACAAGTAAAAGATTTGTTAAACCAATATTGTTAACATGAAAAAACTTATACTATTCATTCTTTTAGGATTAAGCATAACTTCGGTTTTTGCACAACGTGACAATCAAAAGTGGTATCTGAACGGTTTTGGTGGCCGTCTTGAAGTTGGTGCAAGTTCAAACAACGTGATGGGCTTTGACCTCAGCCATTTCTTCGGAACTCGATTCGACGTGAACGCATATTTTGTTTCGAACTGGGACTTTACTACCAGCGGTATTTACCAAGGTGGCGCGTTGGCAAAATATGTCGCTCCGTATCCTAACCTTTCTTCTCGTTTGCGTTGGTACGCCGGTGTTGGTCTGCAAGCAGCGGGAAAACCAATTTATGAATACGACGGTGTTACAAAAACTGGCGAAGCACAAATAACATTCGGTCCAACAGCAGTTTTGGGTACAGGTTACGTTTTCAAACTTATTCCTATCAATCTATGTGTTGAATGGCGTCCTTCGTGGGATGTGGTTTACACGCATTTCAACCCCGATGCACCTAACAGTGAACGTATGCAAGTTGCCGTATTTGCGTTCGTAATACGTTATGTGACAGGAAATAAATATAAAGGATAATGCACAAACGACTTTTATTTTTTGTACTCTGCATTCTCGCATTTGTTGCTTGTAACAACAAGAAAGACAGCGAGAAAGAATTGGTGTTTGTCAATAATCTTATTGCTCCCAAATCTTCAATCACGTATGAACAAGAAATGAAAGTCCCCGAAGAATACTTTTTCTTCAAATCCATTGATTTTGCTTCGTTTGCATCACAACTGCAATCAAAAACCCTGCATAAAGAAATCACGGCATACATTCCGTTTTCCAACATTGTGTGCAACGACGAAGATATAAACACAAAATTTCGCGAGGAGTTTTCCCTGCAAGAGATTCAGGCACTTTTATTCGACGAAGATTGGGCACTCGATACGGCTCAGTTCATTATGAAGAAAAAAGTCAACGCCTACTCGCTGGTTCGGAATTACATCCGCAAAAGTGCCTTGGGTGACATTCCCACAAAATCAATACTTGCTAAATTTGATTTTTCAAATACGGGAGAGCCAACCGTTAGCGACAAAAAGTTACGATTGTTGGCAAACGACGTGGCATACGAAGTTCCGCTCGTAAACGAGAGCAATCCTGAGTTTTTGGAAGACATTCAAGTGAAACAAGTGGTAAAAACAATTATTGAAAAAGCTACGTGCGGAAACACGAAATGTTACAGTTTCACATTTCGTGATTCGCTCATAGAACATACGCTCGACGAGGTGAAACAATCACTTGGTCACGAAACAATCTGCTATTCGGAAGAAAATCCCGAAACGTATGAAATTGACACGATTTGCGTAGATAAGGACATCGATTTACGTGAAATTTGCGGATTGGCATTTATTGAAGACTGGTACGTAAACGACAGTACCATGGAAATCGTAAAAGATGTCAAAGCAATTGCACCTATCCGTGCATATTATCACTCCTTGGAAGACACACAATCAGAATTAGTTAAATCAATACCCTTTGTTATGTACCTAAAAAATCACGACAAAGGGAAATAAACATATTTCCCATGAAGCCGCAAGAATTAGTATTTTACATTGCAACGTCAATGTTGCAGGAAGTTGGCCCTATCAAAGCCAAACAACTTATTTCGTATTTAGGAAGTCCTGAACGCATTTTCACAGAATCTGCCTCAAAACTGAGCAAGATTCCCAATATCGGAGAGACGATAGTACAAGAAATAAAGCACAACAATGTCCTCGCCCTCGCCGAGAAGGAAATGGAGTTTATTGTCAAAAACGACATAAAAATCCTCACCTACATTGACGATGCATATCCGTACCGAATGAAAAACTGTGAAGATTCGCCATTGTTGTATTATTACAAAGGCGACGTGGATTTCAATGCTCAAAAAATCATCAGCATTGTTGGTACACGAAATGCCACCGACTACGGCAAACAATGTTGTAAAAACATCATCAACGACATAAAGCAACATAATCCCATAATTGTCAGCGGTTTGGCATTCGGAATAGACGTGTGTGCCCACAAAGAGGCACTCAACGCAGATTTGCAGACCATAGCAGTCTTGGGAACGCAATTAGGAAAAGTTTCACCCGCAAGTCACATAGAACTTGCAAAAAACATTACCCAACACGGCTGTGTCATGTCGGAATATCATTCCCAAACCAAATTCGACAGCAAACTGTTCGTTCGCCGAAATCGCATCATTGCAGCCCTTTCCGACGCCACAATAGTGGTTGAGAGCAAGGTAAAAGGCGGAGCACTCATCACCGCCGATTTTGCAAACCAATACAACCGCGACGTGTGTGCCGTTCCCGGAAATGTGGGAAACAAATGCTCACAAGGATGCAACAACCTCATCAAAGAAAACAAGGCGGCACTGATTGAGTCAGGAAAAGATTTGGAACAACTATTGAATTGGGATCTTGAAGAAAAACTCCAAAAGAAAAGTCAAAGAGAACTTTTTGTGGATATTTCAGACGAAGAAAAAACAATCATCGACTATCTTAGCGAACATCCCGACAGCCTCATCG